>NZ_JBHWVM010000070.1:0-42071 GCF_042736805.1 Streptomyces sp. NPDC060031 | reverse complement strand
ATCCAGCCCTTCGACGTCACGGACCCCGTCGGCCTGAGGCCGCGCATCAGGCCTGGGCGGCCCACCACTCCTTGAGAGCCGCGACGGCCGCCTCACGGCCCATCGGGCCGTTCTCCAGCCGCAGCTCCAGCAGGAACGCGTAGGCCTTGCCGATCACGGGACCGGGGCCGACGTCCAGCACCTCCATGATCTCGTTGCCGTCCAGGTCGGGCCGGATCGCATCCAGCTCCTCCTGCTCCTGCAACTGCTCGATGCGCTCCTCCAGCCCGTCGTAGGTCCGGGAGAGGGCATTGGCCTTGCGCTTGTTACGGGTGGTGCAGTCGGAGCGGGTCAGCTTGTGCAGGCGCTCCAGCAGCGGACCGGCATCGCGGACGTAGCGGCGCACCGCGGAGTCGGTCCACTCCCCGTCGCCGTACCCGTGGAAGCGCAGGTGCAGCTCCACCAGCCGGGAGACGTCCTTGATCATGTCGTTGGAGTACTTCAGTGCCGTCATGCGCTTCTTGGTCATCTTCGCGCCGACCACCTCGTGGTGGTGGAAGGAGACCCGTCCGTCGCTCTCGAACCGGCGGGTGCGGGGCTTGCCGATGTCGTGCAGCAGCGCCGCGAGCCGCAGTACCAGGTCCGGCCCGTCCTCCTCCAGGGCGATCGCCTGCTCCAGCACGATCAGCGAGTGGTCGTAGACGTCCTTGTGCCGGTGGTGTTCATCACTTTCCAGCCGCAGCGCCGGCAGCTCGGGCAGCACGTGGTCGGCCAGCCCGGTGTCCACGAGCAGGCCCAGACCCTTGCGCGGGTTCGCGGAGAGCAGCAGCTTGTTGAGCTCACCCTGCACACGCTCCGCCGAGACGATCTCGATCCGGCCGGACATCGCCGTCATCGCGGCCACGACCTCGGGGGCGACCTCGAAGTCCAGCTGCGCCGCGAACCGTGCCGCGCGCAGCATCCGCAGCGGGTCGTCCGAGAAGGAGTCCTCGGGACGCCCGGGGGTCCTCAGGACGCCCGTGCGGAGGTCCTCCAGACCACCGTGGGGGTCGATGAACTCCTGCTCCGGCAGGGCCAGCGCCATGGCGTTGACCGTGAAATCGCGCCGGACGAGGTCCTCCTCGATGGAGTCGCCGTAGGAGACCTCAGGCTTGCGCGACGTGCGGTCGTACGCCTCGGAGCGGTACGTCGTCACCTCGATCTGAAAGTTTCGATCAACGCCTGCGACGCGGGCACCCTTCTGGGCCCCGACCGTGCCGAAGGCGATACCGACGTCCCAGACCGAGTCGGCCCACGGCCGGACGATCTTGAGCACGTCCTCGGGGCGGGCGTCGGTGGTGAAGTCGAGGTCGTTGCCGAGACGCCCCAGCAGCGCGTCGCGGACGGACCCGCCGACCAGGGCAAGGCTGAAGCCCGCCTCCTGGAAGCGGCGGCCGAGCTCGTCGGCGACAGGGGCCACACGCAGCAGTTCACTCACCGCGCGGAGCTGCACCTGGTTCAGGACACTGGGGTTGTCTTCGTTGGCGTTCGGCACAACAGAAAAGGGTACGTGCCCCGCCCGCCGGGAGCTTCCTCGTTTGTGGCCACCCCGCCCCACAGCCCCGTCGGGGCTGACCCGATCATGTGGAGCAAGGCGTGGCACTCGCGCACAGCGGGTCTCGTTACCATGCGTGGACGCACAAACGACGACCATGACACTTCGAGGGACGGGCGAGCGCGTGGCCGAGGCGGCAGACATCCAGGGGGCATGCCCCGCCCCTGCCCGGCGACGCTGGCTGCGGCGCGCGGTCGTCCTGCTCGCCGGAACGCCCGTGTTCGCGGGTCTGGTCTACACGCCCGCCCCCCAGGCACAGGCCGCCGAGGCGGCCTCCGTCGACATCCAGCTCCACGAGGTGGCCCCCACCGCCCCGATCAAGAGCGACACCCTCACGATCTCCGGCACCGTGGTCAACAACGGCCGCGAGAAGATCACCGACGCACATGTGGGTCTGCGTGTCGGTCCCGCACTGGGTGACCGCAGCTCCATCGGCGAGGCGGCGGAGCGGGGTGCCTTCCGGGCCGGCACCGATCCGGCCGAGATCTCCTCGGAATACGCCGTCAAGATCCCGTCGCTTCCCACGAAGGTCGCTCAGCCCTTCACCATCAAGGTGCCGGTGAGCAAGCTGGAGCTCGACAAGGACGGCGTCTACCAGCTCGGGGTCTCCTTGTCCGGGGAGACCGACAGCCGCCAGTACGAGCAGGTCCTCGGCATCAAGCGGACCTTCCTGCCCTGGCAGCCCGAGGCCTCCGCCAATCGCTACCAGATGACGTACGTGTGGCCGCTGATCTCCACCACGCACCTGACGGCGGAGACCGGATCGGACGACGTGCAGACCCCCGTCTTCCTCGACGACTCCCTCGCCGACGAGCTGCGCGCCGGCGGGCGCCTGGAGCAGATGGTCTCCCTCGGCAAGGACCTGCCCATCACCTGGGTCATCGACCCCGACCTGCTGCAGTCGGTCGACGCCATGACCAAGGGCTACCGGATCCGCAACCCCGACCCGGCCGGCAAGCCCCTCCCGGGCAAGAACAAGGCCGTCGCCGAGCAGTGGCTGAGCGCGCTGGAGACGGCCGTCCAGGGCAAGAAGGTCGTCGCGCTGCCCTTCGCCGACCCCGACATCGCCTCCCTCGCCCACCGCGGCAAGGACGTGTCGGGCACCCTGGGCCAGCTGCGGCCCGCCACCGACAAGGCCAAGCAGGCCGTCGAGACGGTCCTGCACGTCCCGGCCTCCACCGACTTCTCATGGCCCGTGGACGGCGCGATCGATCCGTCGATCGTCAACGTCGCGACCTCGGCCGGAGCACACAACGTGCTCACCCGCAGCGACAGCCTCCAGGAGACCGGCGCCCTCGGCTACACCCCGTCGGCCGCCCGCCCCATCGGCGCGGGCACCACCGCCGTCGTTGCCGACGCGGACCTCTCGACCGCCTTCCGGGGCGACATGCTCAGCGCCGGCAACTCCGTCCTCGCGGTCCAGCAGTTCCTGGCCCAGAGCCTCGCGCTCAACCTCCAGAAGACCGACAGCCAGCGCAGCGTGGTCGTCGCCCCGGACAGGATGCCCTCCGCCAGCCAGGCGCAGTCGATGGCCGCCGCCCTCCGCGGCCTGCAGGCGGGTCGCTGGACCCAGCCCGCCGACCTAGAGGCCGCGGCCGCCACCAAGCCGGACCCGGGGGCCGCCACCCAGGTCCCGGGCGCCGGCCAGTACCCCGAGGCGCTGGCGAGCCAGGAGCTGCCGGTCGCCGCCTTCGAGAAGATCCGCGCCACGCAGAACACCCTCGACCACTTCAAGGTGATCCTCACGGCGCCCGACCGCGTCGAGATCCCCTTCGGCAACACGACCAACCGCGAGATGTCCACGTCCTGGCGGGGCCGCCCCGAGGCGGCCTTGGACTACCGGAGCCAGGTGCAGCAGTACCTGAACGGGCTCACCGAGAAGGTCAAGGTCGTTCCCAAGTCCGACGCCACGCTCTCCGGGCACAGCGCGACCATCCCCGTGAGCGTCCAGAACAGCCTCGTCCAGGACGTCCACAACCTGGTCCTGCGTGTGAAGTCCGCCAACCCCACCCGCCTGATGTTCGGCGACAAGGGCGAGGCCCAGCAGGAAATCGTCGTGCAGGGCGGACACAGCCAGACCGTCAAGTTCACCGCCAACGCCACGGCGACCGGTCCGGTGGAGGTCACCGCTCAGCTCTTCACCACGGACGGCGTGCCCTACGGCAAGGAGCGCAAGTTCACCGTCGAGGCCACCGAGGTCACCTCCACCGTCATGCTCGTCATCGCCGGCGGTGTCCTGCTCCTCGTTCTGGCTGGTATCAAGATGTACGCCAGCCGCAAGCGCGTCGCGGCCCGGGCGGCAGCCCAGGAGAGCACGCAGCCGAGTGACGAGTCCCCGGACACCGGACCGCAAAGCACGGAGGCGTCCGGCCCGGGTGAGACAGTGGACCGTTGAGCGATGCCGTGGCCGGTCGGCCTGGGGACGATGAGGTGGGGTTTCGATGAACGCGCCGTACGACGGTGACCGCGCGCGGGGCACTGGCGGGCCCGCGCCCTCCCAGGGCACTGCTCCCGGCACCCCGGTGCCCGGGCAGGTGCCCGCGCCCTCGCCCGCACCGGATCACGACCCGTATGTCCAGGACGCCTACGACTACGACCCGTACCGGTCGCAGGACCTGTCGGCCCAGGACCCCGTCACCGAGGTCCTCTACGACCGGTCCGCGCACCCGCCGCCACCGCCCGGCACCTTCCAGGAGCCCGGCCCGCTCTACGCGGCGCCGCCGTCGCCCTCGTACGCCCCCGACCCGCGCGTGTGGGCCCAGACCCCGCCGCCCGAGCCGGACGGCCCCTCCCGCCACCTGCCCTACGGCGACCACGCCACCACCACGCAGTTCGTCGGCGTGGACTCCCTGGTCACCAAGGCCGCCGACCAGGACCCGCAGCCCGACGCCTTCGCCCACCTGTACCGGGACCAGGAGGGGGCGCCGCGCACCCCGGCCGAGGACGCCCCCGTGGCCGTCCCGGCCCCGAGCAAGCCCGCCGGGCGCGCCTCCAGCCTCCTCAAGTCCAGTGCGCTCATGGCCGCCGGCACGATCGTCTCCCGCATCACCGGCTTCCTGCGGACCCTGGTGATCGCCGGCGCCATCGGCGTCAGCACGCTCAACGACACCTACCAGGTCGCCAACACCCTGCCGACGATGATCTACGTGCTGGTCGGCGGCGGAGCCCTCAATGCCGTCTTCATCCCCCAGCTGGTCCGGGCGATGAAGAACGACGAGGACGGCGGCGAGGCCTATGCCAACCGCCTGCTGACCCTCGTGGTGGTCCTGCTGGCCGGTGTCACCACGATCTGCGTCCTTGCGGCCCCGCTGTTCATCAGCATGATGTCGCAGAAGATCGCTTCGGATCCGCAGCGGCTCGAAGTCGCCGTGGCCTTCGCCCACTACTGCCTGCCGACCATGTTCTTCATGGGCGTCCACGTGGTGCTCGGTCAGATCCTCAACGCCCGCGGCCGCTTCGGCGCGATGATGTGGACCCCGGTCCTCAACAACATCGTCGTCATCGCCACCTTCGGCGCCTTCATCTGGGCCTTCGGCGGCTTCACCTCCTCCGGCATCGCCGAAGGCACCGTCACCGCCGACGGTGTACGGCTGTTGGGCATCGGCACTTTGCTCGGCCTCACCGTCCAGGCCCTCGCGATGCTTCCGTACCTGCGCGACGCGGGCTTCAGGCCGCGGCTGCGCTTCGACTGGAAGGGCCACGGCCTCGGCAAGGCCGCCAAGTTGGCCAAGTGGACGTTCTTCTTCGTCCTCGCCAACCAGATCGGCCTCGTCGTCGTCACCCAGCTCGCCACCTGGGCCGGCGAGGTGGCCGACAAGCAGGGCCACCACGGCACCGGCATCACCGCCTACAACTACGCGCTGCTGCTCTGGCAGATGCCGCAGGCGATCATCACCGTCTCCGTCATGACGGCCGTCCTGCCCCGCATCTCCCGCTCCGCGCACGACGGGGACGCCGCCGCGGTCCGCGACGACATCTCCTACGGCCTGCGCACCTCGGCCGTGGCCATCGTGCCCTGCGCCTTCGCCTTCCTCGCCCTCGGCGTCCCGATGGCCACCCTGCTCTACGCCGGCGCCGGCGACGGCGCGAAGAACATCGGCTTCGTCCTGATGGCCTTCGGCCTCGGGCTGATCCCGTACTCCGTCCAATATGTCGTCCTGCGCGGCTTCTACGCCTACGAGGACACCCGGACGCCCTTCTACAACACCGTCATCGTCGCGACCGTCAACGCGGCGGTCTCCACGGCCGCCTTCCTCGTCCTCCCCGCACGCTGGGCGGTCGTCGGGATGGCCGCTGCCTACGGCCTCGGCTACACCGTCGGCGTCGGCGTCGCTTGGCGGCGGCTGCGCACCCGCCTCGGCGGCAACCTCGACGGCGCCCACGTGATGCGGACTTACGCGCGACTCATCGGAGCTTGTGTCCCGGCCGCCGCCGTGGCCGGCGCCGCCGCCTACGCGGTCACCCAGTGGCTCGGCAGCGGAGTCGTCGGTTCCGTTGTTTCCCTGGTCACCGGGGGTGTGGCCCTCGCCGCCGTGTTCCTCATCGCCGCCAAGCGGATGCGGATCGAGGAGCTCAACGCCATGGTCGGAATGGTCCGCGGGCGCATGGGGCGCTGATTCGGGCACGCACAATCCGACCAAGACCCCCACCGCGTGTCGTGCAGAGCGCCGGACTGTGGGCACAATTGGCTTGGCTTCGCAGACTGGCCGATAGCGTGCAACGGATGGGGAGGCAGGAACGACGGTGGCGGAACGTAGCACGGCTGCCGTCGACGTGGCCGACAACAGCGGCGATGAGCCGCTGGCCGCAGATGCGGCCAAGGCCACGGCCGACGGGGTGGACACCCAGAACGGACGAGCCGCGGACGGACCCATGCCCGAAAAGGACGGCGAACGCAAAAACGCGGCCCCTGCGGCCGCACCCGAACTTCACAGCGGCCACAAGCTCGCAAGGCGCTACCGCCTCGAAGAGTGCGTCACCCGTCTGGACGGATTCAGCAGCTGGCGCGCGATGGACGAGAAACTGCGCCGCGCGGTGGGCGTCCACCTGCTGCCCGCCGACCACCCCCGGGCCCGCGCCGTCCTGGCCGCGGCCCGCTCCTCCGCCCTGCTCGGCGACCCCCGGTTCGTCCAGGTCCTCGACGCCGTGGAGGAGAACGACCTCGTCTACGTCGTGCACGAATGGCTGCCCGACGCCACCGAGCTCACCGCACTCCTCGCCGCGGGCCCCCTGGAGCCCCACGAGGCCTACCAGCTCGTCAGCCAGGTCTCGCAGGCCATGACGGCGGCGCACCGCGAGGGCCTGGCCCATCTGCGGCTCACGCCCAGCGCGATACTGCGCACCTCAACGGGCCAGTACCGCATCCGCGGCCTCGCCGTGAACGCCGCCCTGCGCGGCATCACCAGCGAGACCCCGCAGCGCGCGGACACCGAGGCCATCGGGGCGCTCCTGTACGCCGCCCTCACCCAGCGCTGGCCCTACGAGACGGACGCCTACGGCCTCACCGGCCTACCCAAGGGCGTCGGGCTGATCGCTCCCGACCAGGTCCGCGCCGGCGTCCACCGCGGCCTCGGCGAGCTCGCCATGCGTGCGCTCGCCAACGACGGGGCGACGGCCTCCCGTCAGGAACCCGCCTGCACCACCCCGGAGGAGCTGGCCAAGGCCGTCGCCGCGATGCCCCGCATCCGGCCGCCCGAGCCCGCCTTCACCGCGCCGCCCGAGTACCAGCACACGACCTACCAGCAGGGCAGCTACGGCCGGCCCACGCCTCCCGGCATGCCCTCCACCCAGAACGTCACCGTCGTCCCCCCGCCGCCCCCGCTGCAGAGCCGTACCGGCAGGGCCCTCAAGTGGGGTGTCGCCGCCCTGCTCATCGCCGCCCTCGGCCTGGGCAGCTGGCAGCTCGCCGACGCCCTGTTGGACCACAGCAGCCAGGGCAACGGCAACAACCAGAACCCGGCGCCCAAGGGAGACGACGCACCGAACAAGAAGGACCCGGTCCCGCTCTCCGTCAAGGGCGCCCAGGAGTACTACCCCGACGGCAACCCCCAGGACCTCGAGGGCGTCTCGAACACCTACGACGGGGACGCCTCCACGTACTGGCGGACCAAGAGCTTCTACGACGGACCCGACATGAAGGCCTACAAGGCCGGGGTCGGCATCGTCTACGATCTCGGCTCCGAGGAGGACGTCAGCGCCGCCTCGATAGCGCTGCGGTTCGCGGGCGACCACACCACCGCCACGCTCTACGCGACCGGCTCCATGTCCTCGTCGACCCCGGTCGGCTCCATGAAGCAGATCGCGACCGCCACCACGTCGGACAGCTCCCTCAAGCTGGCCGCCGAGGCGCCGGTCAAGACGCGCTACGTCCTCGTGTGGATCACCGCCATGCCACAAGCGGGCGGTGACCAGTACAGCCAGGCCGGGTTCAAGCAGGCCATCACGGATGTGAAGTTCACGGGCTGACAGAGACCAGGGGAGGGGCTCACCGTTGGACGACGCCACACCCGGCGGACGCAGCGACCAGGAACTCATGGCGCTGCACGCCGCCGGAGACCCGGACGCCTTCGGTGAGCTGGTACGCCGCCACCGCGACCGGCTGTGGGCCGTGGCCCTGCGCACCCTCGGCGACCGTGAGGAAGCCGCCGACGCCGTGCAGGACGCGCTCGTCTCCGCCTACCGGGCCGCGCACACCTTCCGCGGTGAATCCGCCGTCACCACCTGGCTCCACCGCATCACCGTCAATGCCTGCTTGGACCGGGCTCGCAAGGCCGCCTCCCGCAAGACGGCGCCCCTCGACGACACGGACCGCCTGGAGCGCCTCCTGGAGCCCCACGAGTCCGCCGAGGCCCCCGCGGAGCGCCAGGACCTCCACCGCCAGCTCCTGGCCGCTCTCGGCACGCTCCCGGCCGAACAGCGGTCGGCCTTGGTCCTGGTCGACATGCAGGGCTACCCCGTAGCCGAAGCCGCACGGATCCTCGACGTGCCCACCGGCACCGTGAAGAGCCGCTGTGCCCGTGGCCGGGCGAAACTCGTCCCGCTACTCACTCATCTACGCACGAATGCCGGGGATAACACCGCCACTGAGCGGGGAAGGAACCGGACGCCGGGGACAGCCGTCCCACCCACGGCAGAACCCAGGGAACCGGCACCGGATCCAGACGCAGTGAAGGGCGGAGGTGGACGAGCGTGAGCCCCCCTACCGGCACGATCCGGCACCCGGACGTCTCCGAGATCTCCGACCTGACCGAAGGCCTGCTCTCCCCGTCCCGCACCGCCGAGGTCCGCAGCCACCTCGGCGGCTGCGCTCTGTGCGCCGACGTCCGCGCCTCCCTGGAGGAGATCCGGGCCCTGCTCGGCACCCTCCCCGGGCACCCGCGGATGCCCGTCGACATCGCCGGCCGCATCGACGCGGCCCTGGCCGCCGAGGCGCTCCTCGACGCCACCACTCCCGCTCCCGGGTCCGCTCCGGCCGCACCCGGCCCGCGGTCCGTCCCGCAGCGTGCCGAGGACGATGATGTTTCACGTGAAACATCAGCCGCCGGCCCTGTCGGAGGCGGTGGAACAGGTGCCCAGCGGCCCTCCGGTCACCCGACCGGCTCAACCGGTCCCGGCCGGCGCCGCGCCCGCCGCCGGATCGCCGCCATCGGTGCACTCGTCGCCGCCTGCGCACTCGGGATCTTCCTGGCCACCGGCCTCCCGTCCACGCCCGCCTTGCACGACACCACCGCGCGCGGTGATGCCTCGAGCGCCAAGACCGCCGGACCCCTGTACACCGCCCAGGGCCTCCAGGGCAGCGTCCGTGACCTGCTCGGCCCGGGGCAGCACCCCAAGACGCCCCCGGGGGAGCAGAACAACACCTACGGGATGGACACCGCTCCGGCTCCCGGGGTGGCTTCGGGGGACCGCAGCGCGGCGACCGTCCCCGCGTGCGTCCAGGAGGGCACCGGCCGCGCGGACGCTCCGCTCGCCACCGACCGGGGCACGTACGAGGGCAAGGACGTCTACCTCCTCGTCCTCGCCCACCCCGGCGACCCTGCCCTAGTGGACGCCTACCTCGTCGACGCCGCCTGCGGGAACGGCCTTTCCACCGCTCCCGGAAAGACTCTGCTCAGCAGCACCTACCCCCGGAGCTGACACCCCGCCGTCCGCACGGGGGACGGAAGGGGAATGCATGCGCCGTAGGATCCGTTGGGTGGGGTGAGAGTCCACACCGGCCCCCCGGCAGCAGCAGGCAGTCCGCAGAGACGAGGAAAAAACCCGTGAGCGACGTACGAAACGTGATCATCATCGGCTCCGGGCCGGCCGGTTACACGGCCGCCCTGTACACCGCACGCGCTTCGCTCAAGCCCCTGGTCTTCGAAGGTGCCGTGACCGCCGGTGGCGCGCTGATGAACACCACGGAGGTCGAGAACTTCCCCGGCTTCCAGGACGGCATCATGGGCCCGGACCTCATGGACAACATGCGCGGCCAGGCGGAGCGCTTCGGCGCCGAGCTCGTGCCCGACGACATCGTGTCCGTGGACCTCACCGGTGAGATCAAGACGGTCACCGACACCGCCGGCACCGTGCACCGCGCCAAGGCCGTCATCGTCACCACCGGTTCTCAGCACCGCAAGCTCGGTCTGCCCAACGAGGACGCCCTCTCGGGTCGTGGCGTCTCCTGGTGCGCCACCTGCGACGGCTTCTTCTTCAAGGAGCAGGACATCGCCGTGGTCGGCGGCGGCGACACCGCGATCGAGGAGGCCACCTTCCTCTCCCGGTTCGCCAAGACCGTCACCATCGTTCACCGTCGCGACAGCCTGCGCGCCTCCAAGGCGATGCAGGACCGCGCCTTCGCCGACCCGAAGATCAAGTTCGCCTGGGACAGCGAGGTCGCCGAGATCCACGGCGAGCAGAAGCTCTCCGGCCTCACCCTGCGCAACACCAAGACCAGTGAGACTTCCGAGCTGCCCGTGACCGGCCTCTTCATCGCCGTCGGCCACGACCCGCGCACCGAACTGTTCAAGGACCAGCTGGACCTCGACGAAGAGGGCTACCTCAAGGTGGCCGCGCCCTCCACCCGCACCAGCCTCACCGGTGTGTTCGGTGCCGGCGACGTCGTGGACCACACCTACCGTCAGGCCATCACCGCCGCCGGCACGGGCTGCTCCGCCGCCCTCGACGCCGAGCGCTTCCTCGCCGCCCTCGCGGACGCCGAGAAGGCTCACGCGACGGTCTGACCCCGTACCACCCCCTACACCCCACACCCCGCAGGAAGAAGGAGGCCGCTGTGGCCGGCACCCTCAAGAACGTGACCGACGACGACTTCGACGCCGAGGTCCTCAAGAGCGACAAGCCCGTCCTCGTCGACTTCTGGGCGGCCTGGTGCGGTCCGTGCCGCCAGATCGCTCCGTCGCTGGAAGCCATCGCCGCCGAGTACGGCGACCAGATCGAGATCGTCAAGCTCAACATCGACGAAAACCCGGCCACGGCTGCCAAGTACGGCGTCATGTCCATCCCGACGCTGAACGTCTACCAGGGTGGCGAGGTCGCCAAGACCATCGTCGGCGCCAAGCCCAAGGCCGCCATCCTGCGCGACCTCTCGGACTTCGTCGAGATCAAGACGGCCTGACGCAACGTTTGAAACGGGGCCGCTCCTCAAGGGGCGGCCCCGTTTCGCATCTCCACAGGCTCACAGGGGACGAAGCGCCGGTTCCTTGCGCGCCGCACCCAGCAGCCGGTCGAGAGCCAGCTCCACGTCTTCCTTCCACGACAGCGTGGAGCGCAGCTCCAGCCTCAGCCGTGGATGCACCGGATGAGGCCGCACCGTCTTGAAGCCCACCGCCAGCAGATGGTCGGCGGGCAGCAGACACGCCGGCCCGTCCCACCGCGCGTCCCCGAATGCCTCGATCGCGCGGAAGCCCCGGCGCAGCAGGTCCTTCGCCACCGTCTGGACCATCACCCGTCCCAGGCCCTGTCCCTGATAGCCGGGCATGATCCACGCAGTGATCAGCTGGACCGCGTCGGGGGACACCGGACTCGTCGGAAAGGCCGTGGCCCGGGCCACATACGCCGGCGGCGCGTAGAGCACGAACCCCACCGGGACCTCGTCCACATAGACCACGCGGCCGCACGATCCCCACTCCAACAGGACGGCGGAGATCCACGCCTCCTTCTCCTGTGCCGGAGTCCCCGACTTCACGGCGGCCGCACCGCTGACCGGATCCAGCTCCCAGAAGACGCAGGACCGGCAACGCCGGGGCAGGTCCTGGAGGTTGTCCAGCGTGAGCGGTACCAGCCGACGACCCATGAGGGAATCGTATCCACTGACCATGCTTTCTTCGATGGCACAGCACCCGAAACCGCGACAAGACACGGCAAAGGGGCGGACCGCACCGGCTCCCACCGACACGATCCGCCCCTTGGCGGCCCGGGAATCACTCCCCGGAAAGACCCTGCTCCAGCACCCGGCCCTCGCCCGGCGCCAGCGTCCCCAAAATCCGCTCCAGATCCTCCATCGAGGCGAACTCAACGGTGATCTTGCCCCTCTTCTGGCCCAGATCCACCTTCACCCGCGTCTCGAACCGGTCCGACAGGCGCGTCGCCAGCTCGCTGAGTGCCGGCGACACCCGGGCACCCGCCCGCGGCCCCTTCGGCTTGACCGGGCTCGACGGCTCGGAAGCCATCAGGGTCACGATCTCCTCAACAGCACGCACCGACAGCCCCTCGGCCACGATCCGATGCGCCAGCCGGTCCTGCTCCTCGGAATCCTCCACCGACAGCAGCGCCCGCGCATGCCCGGCCGAGATCACTCCCGCCGCCACCCGGCGCTGTACCGGCGGGGACAGCTTCAGCAGCCGCAGCGTGTTCGACACCTGCGGACGTGAACGCCCGATCCGGTCCGCCAGCTGATCGTGCGTGCAGTTGAAGTCCTGAAGCAGCTGGTCGTACGCCGCAGCCTCCTCCAGCGGGTTCAGCTGCGCCCGGTGCAGGTTCTCCAGGAGCGCGTCCAGCAGCAGCTTCTCGTCGTCCGTCGCCCGGATGATCGCCGGGATGCGATCCAGTCCGGCCTCCCGGCACGCGCGCCAACGCCGCTCGCCCATGATGAGCTCGTAGCGGCCAGGCCCCGACTGCCGCACCACCACCGGCTGCAGCAGACCCACCTCCTGGATGGAGGTCACCAGCTCGGCCAGGGCGTCCTCGTCGAACACCTCGCGGGGCTGCCGCGGATTCGGGGTGATCGCGTCCATCGCAAGTTCCGCGAACGTCGCCCCGGCCACCACATTGGCCTCGGGACCCACCGGCTCCGGCTCATCCACCGCCACGACCGGCACCGATGTTTCACGTGAAACATCGGCCTGGGCCAATGCGGCCAGCTTCGCCGCCGCGACCCCTCGCTCCGAAGGCAGTACGGGTACCGCCGACGGAGACGTCGACCCGGAACCGATCACCGACGGCGTCTTCTCTTGGGGAGCCGCGGGAATCAGCGCGCCGAGCCCCCGCCCCAGCCCCCTACGTCGCTCACTCACTGGATCCCCTCCGCCACACTCTGCGTGCTGTTCAGGCCCGCGCCCAGATGGGCGTGCTGGGCGTCGTAATGAATACCGGCCCCCCGCAGCGCGATCTCGCGCGCCGCCTCCAAGTAGGAGAGGGAACCGCTGGAGCCCGGGTCGTACGTGAGCACCGTCTGCCCGTAGCTCGGCGCCTCGGAAATACGCACTGACCGGGGGATGCTCGTGCGCAGCACCTCCTTGCCGAAGTGGGTGCGCACCTCCTCCGCGACCTGCGAGGCCAGCCGCGTCCTGCCGTCGTACATCGTCAGCAGGATCGTCGACACGTGGAGCGTCTGGTTCAGATGGGCCCGCACCAGATCGACGTTGCGCAGCAGCTGCCCCAGTCCCTCCAGCGCGTAGTACTCGCACTGGATCGGGATCAGTACCTCGGCGCCCGCGACCAGCGCGTTCACCGTCAGCAGTCCCAGCGAGGGCGGGCAGTCGATCAGGATGTAGTCGAGCGGCTGCTCGTACGCCTGGATCGCCCGCTGGAGCCGGCTCTCGCGCGCCACCAGTGACACCAGCTCGATCTCGGCACCCGCCAGATCGATCGTGGCCGGGGCACAGAAGAGGCCTTCCACATCCACCACGGGCTGGACGACCTCCAGCAGCGGGCGGCTGTCCACGAGCACGTCGTAGATCGACGGCACGTCCGCGTGGTGATCGATGCCCAGAGCCGTGGAGGCATTGCCCTGCGGGTCGAGGTCGATCACCAGGACCCGCGCACCGTGCAGGGCCAGAGAAGCCGCAAGGTTCACGGTCGTCGTGGTCTTGCCGACGCCGCCCTTCTGGTTGGCGACCACCATGACCCGGGTCTGCGCCGGGCGGGGCAGACCCTCGCCGGCGCGCCCCAGCGCCTCGACGGCCAGCTGGGCAGCTCGGCCGATGGGGGTGTCGTTGTCTACAAGGGGCGACGATGTTTCACGTGAAACATCCTCGCCCGGTGCTTCAGAGCGGGGACCGGGGACCGGATCGGCCATCGGCCCCGCGAGGTTGGCGTCGGACCGCACGGTGTCACTCTCCTCGACATCAGGCTCGCGATGAACAGAGCCTGCCATGGCATCGGGGTCGCGAACCAGCGGGGCCCGTACTCCTGTGGATGAATCCACCGATGTGGACAACTCCGTCCCCCCTTCGTCCTTGCGGTGACGGGGGGACGCTGCCGCACGACCGCGGCTGATGATTCCGTGCAGCAGAGAGGGACGTTTCACGTGAAACACGATGCCCGGAGGGAGTCATCAGGCCGCTACGACACTCCGAAATCCATACCTATAGGGCTCAACACACCCGAAATCTCCACTGGAAACCCCGCGCACGCGAGCACCTTGGCGGGATCAGCGGCGTCGGCGCGTGCGGCTGACCCGGGCAGCCTTAGCCCGCTTGGCCGCGAACCTCACCCCACCGGGGCTTTCTCCGACCTCGACCCGGACCACTGTGGACAGCGGGTCCACGAGACCCTCGCCCACGTGCAGGACGGAGGTCTTCACCACACCGAGCTTCGTCAGAGCGGTCTTCGCTGAAACCAGCTCCTCCTCGGCGGTGTCGCCCTTCAACGCCAGCATCTCGCCGTACGGACGCAGCAGCGGCACACCCCAGCCCGCCAGCCGGTCCAGCGGAGCCACCGCGCGAGCCGTCACCACGTGCACCGGCTGGAGCTTTCCGAGGACTTCCTCGGCCCGCCCGCGCACCACCGTCACGTGATCCAGGCCCAGCAGTTCCACGACCTCCTGGAGGAAGGTCGTACGACGCAGCAGCGGCTCAAGCAGCGTGATCTTCAGATCCCGCCGCACCAGAGCCAGGGGGATACCGGGCAGTCCCGCACCCGAACCCACATCGCACACCGTGACGCCCTCGGGCACCACCTCGGAGAGCACCGCGCAGTTCAGCAGGTGCCGCTCCCACAGCCGCGGCACCTCACGCGGACCGATCAGCCCACGCTTGACCCCCGCGTCCGCCAGCAGCTCCGCATACCGCACCGCTTCCGGGAAAAACTCACCGAACACCGCGCGCGCCACTTCGGGCACCGGGGGAAGCTCTGCTGCCTCCGTCACGGGGACCGTCCTTCCGTTCCGCATGGTTCTGAAAACCTTCGACCGGCATCGTCTTCACGATGCCGCGTTGTTCACGATGCCGCCCTCGACTGCCAGGCTGACAAACATCGGCCCCGCCTGCGACACAGACGGGGCCGAACACTCACGCTTCCGGTCAGGCCGGGAGCACAACGACGAAGCGCTGCGGCTCCTCGCCCTCGGACTCGCTGCGCAGACCGGCGGCCGCCACGGCGTCGTGGACGACCTTCCGCTCGAACGGCGTCATCGGCGCCAGCTTCATCGGCTCGCCGGACGCCTTCACGTCCGCCGCCGCCTTGGCGCCCAGGATCGCCAGCTCCTCGCGCTTCTGCGCACGGAACCCGTCGATGTCCAGCATCAGCCGGCTACGGTCCCCGGTCTCCCGGTGCACGGCGAGGCGGGTCAGCTCCTGCAGAGCCTCCAGAACCTCTCCGTCACGGCCCACGAGCTTCTGCAGGTCACGGCTGGCGGAGTCACTGACGATCGACACCGCCGCGCGGTCGGCCTCGACGTCCATGTCGATGTCGCCGTCCAGGTCGGCGATGTCCAGCAGACCCTCAAGGTAGTCGGCCGCGATCTCACCCTCCTGCTCGAGGCGGGTCAGGGTGTCGCCACTCTCAGCGGCGGCGGTGGTGGTGCCTTCCGTCACGGGAGGGACTCCTTCTTACTTCTTGGAAGAGGGCTTGCTGGGGGGCGTCTGCCGCTGCGACTTCGACTGCCGCTTCGGCTGGTTGCGCTTGGCAGCGCCGCCACTGGCCGCATCCGAGTCGGCCGTGGCCTCCACACTCTTGATCACGGAGCCGTCCGCCTGCGCGGCCATGCCCTGCTTCGTCAGAGTGGCGATGAACTTGCGCTCGTTGTCGTTGCGGTCCGGGCCCTTGGCCACGATCCCCGCGACGATCTTCTTCTTGCCGCGGCCCTTGATCTCGCCGTGCGACGTGACCTGCTTGAGCAGGCGGGTCAGGTACTGGTCCTGGGCCTTGCTGCCCGGCGTCGGGTTCTGGTTGATCACGTACATCTGCTGACCCATGGTCCACACGTTCGTGGTCAGCCAGTAGACGAGAACACCGACGGGGAAGTTGATGCCCATGACCGCGAAGATCAGCGGGAAGACGTACATCAGCATCTTCTGCTGCTGCATGAACGGCGTCTTGACCGAGAGGTCGACGTTCTTCTGCATCAGCTGACGCTGGGTGTAGAACTGGGACAGCGACATCATGACGATCATGACGGCGGTCACGATGCGTACATCGGTGATCGAAGCGCCCAGGGAAGCGACCTTCTCGGCGCTGTCCGTGAACTTCGCCGCCAGCGGGGCACCGAAGATGTGAGCCTGTCGCGCACTCTCCAGCAGCGACTGGTTGATGACGCCGATGGTCTGCCCGTTGGCGATGGCCGACAGCACGTGGTAAAGCGCGAAGAAGAACGGGGACTGCGCCAGGATGGGAAGGCACGAGGAGAGCGGGTTGGTACCCGTCTCCTTGTACAGCTTCATCATCTCTTCGGACTGGCGCTGCTTGTCGTTCTTGTAGCGCTCCTGGATCGCCTTCATCTTCGGCTGGAGCGCCTGCATGCCACGCGTCGCCTTGATCTGCTTCACGAAGAGCGGGATCAGGCAAATACGGATCAAGACCACCAGGGACACGATGGACAGGCCCCAGGCCCATCCGCTGTCCGGGCCGAAGATCGCGCCGTACAGCGAGTGGAACTGGACGATGACCCACGAGACGGGCGTGGTGATGAAACTGAACAGACTGGCAATCGTGTCCACTAATCAGGCTCCTTGAGCATTGCGAGATCTACGCAACGCACTGCGCAGCTGCTCGTGCCAACGCGGGCGTTTACGAGGTGGGACATGGTCCACACCACCCGGGGACCACGGATTGCACCGCAGGATCCGCCAGGCGGTCAGGACCGTCCCCTTCACCGCACCATGCCGGTCGATGGCCGTGTACCCGTAGTGCGAGCACGAGGGGTAGTAGCGGCACACCGGGCCGAGCAGCGGACTGATCGTCCACTGGTACAGCTTGATCAAAGCGAGCAGCGGGTACTTCATCGAGGCACGCCTCCCAGTAGCCGCAGCAATGCGGCATCCAGGTCCCGGGCCAGCTCGTCGAGGCCGGCATCACCCGCTCCGGGCAAAGCCCGCACCACCACCAGGCTACCGGCGGGCAGCTGGGACAGCCGTTCGCGTACGAGATGGCGCAAGCGGCGCTTGACCCGGTTGCGGACGACGGCAACGCCGACAGCCTTGCTGACGACGAAACCCGCACGCGTCGAGGGAACAGTCTCCCCCGACTCGTGCGGGTCCGTTGCACCGCTTGTACGTAGATGGACGACGAGGAGCGGGCGACCAGCCCGGCGACCTCGACGTACCGCGCTCGCGAAGTCCTCGCGCCGCCTCAGCCGATTCTCGGGAGACAGCACGACGTCACGACCCGCGCTTTGTTACGCGGAAAGGGCGGCGCGGCCCTTGCCACGACGGTTCGCGAGGATCGCGCGACCGGCACGGGTACGCATCCGCAGGCGGAAGCCGTGGGTCTTGGCACGACGGCGGTTGTTCGGCTGGAAGGTGCGCTTGCTCACTCGGGGGCTCCAGAGAATAAATCGTTATGGCGGGACATCGCCTGGCTGTCACCGTGCGCCCACGAGGAAACTCGCGTGTTCGCCCGAGTGGCACCGCAAAACGATCACAATCAGTGATCTTCGCCCATCGGTAGGCAGGCGGCAGCAGCCATCGACAACTCGACCTCGTTACGGTACGCGCGGCTACGCCATCCGGTCAAACCGAGCCGACGTGGCCCCACACTGTGCACAGGCTGTGGACAACGACTTGAACCGTACCCGTCGGCCTGACTACCGTTGTCCGACCCCGGATTTTTTGTCCCGACCGTCCCAAAGAACCACACATTCGTGGGACCCCCTGTGAGAGAGCGTGCTCTGTGGCTGACGTACCTGCCGATCTTGCCGCAGTGTGGCCAAGGGTGCTCGAAAAGCTCCTCGGGGAGGGACAGCAGGGCATCGAGCCGAAGGACAAGCAGTGGGTCGAGCGCTGCCAGCCGCTGGCCCTGGTCGCCGACACCGCGCTGCTCGCCGTCCCCAATGAGTGGGGCAAGCGCGTCCTGGAGGGCCGCCTGGCCCCGCTGATCAGCGACGCCCTCAGCCGTGAGTGCGGCCGCCCCATCCGCATCGCCATCACCGTCGACGATTCCGCCGGCGAGCCCGCGCCCCCGGCGTCCCCCGCCGCGCAGCGCGACTCGTACGAGCCCTACGGCGGCCGCCCCGGCGGCCACACCGGCCCGGGCGGCGACGACCAGCTCCCCGGCGCCCGCCCCGCGTACCCGGACTACCAGCAGCCGCGCCCCGAGCCCGGCGCATGGCCCCGCGGCGGACAGCAGGACGAGTACGGCTGGCAGCAGCCCCGCCTCGGCGGCTTCCCCGAGCGCGACCCGTACGCCTCCCCGCAGCCGGGCTACCTCCAGCAGTCCGAGCCCTCGGGCTACGACCAGGGCGGCTACGAGCAGCAGAAGTACGAGCAGTCCCCGTACGAACCCCAGCAGTCGCGTCCGTCACACCAGTCGCATCAGCCCCGTTCATACGAGCAGCAGCAGTACGAGCAGCCCGCCTCGCGGCCGTCCCCGGGCCGGCCCGCGCCGCCCCCGGCCCCGTCCGGCGGTTCCACCTCCGGCCCGCTCGAACCGACGGCGCGCCTGAACCCCAAGTACCTCTTCGACACCTTCGTGATCGGCGCCTCCAACCGCTTCGCGCACGCGGCCGCGGTGGCCGTCGCCGAGGCGCCCGCGAAGGCGTACAACCCCCTCTTCATCTACGGGGAGTCGGGCCTCGGCAAGACGCACCTGCTGCACGCGATCGGGCACTACGCGCGAAGCCTGTACCCCGGCACCCGCGTGCGCTACGTGAGCTCCGAGGAGTTCACCAACGAGTTCATCAACTCCATCCGCGACGGCAAGGGCGACGCGTTCCGCAAGCGCTACCGCGAGATGGACATCCTGCTCGTCGACGACATCCAGTTCCTCGCGAGCAAGGAGTCGACGCAGGAGGAGTTCTTCCACACCTTCAATACGCTCCACAACGCCAACAAGCAGATCGTGCTCTCCTCCGACCGGCCGCCCAAGCAGCTCGTCACCCTGGAGGACAGGCTCCGCAACCGCTTCGAGTGGGGCCTGATCACCGACGTCCAGCCGCCCGAGCTGGAGACCCGTATCGCGATCCTGCGCAAGAAGGCCGTCCAGGAGCAGCTCAACGCCCCGCCGGAGGTCCTGGAGTTCATCGCCTCCCGCATCTCGCGCAACATCCGCGAGCTGGAGGGGGCGCTGATCCGGGTCACGGCCTTCGCGAGCCTCAACCGCCAGCCGGTCGACCTGGGCCTGACCGAGGACGTCCTCAAGAACCTGATCCCGGGCGGCGAGGACAGCGCGCCGGAGATCACCGCAAGCGACATCATGGCCGCCACGGCGGACTACTTCGGGCTCACGGTGGACGACCTGTGCGGCTCCTCGCGCAGCCGCGTGCTAGTGACCGCCCGGCAGATCGCCATGTACCTGTGCCGGGAGCTGACGGACCTCTCGCTGCCCAAGATCGGGGCGCAGTTCGGCGGCCGCGACCACACCACCGTCATGCACGCGGACCGCAAGATCCGCGCCCTGATGGCAGAACGCCGGTCCATCTACAACCAGGTCACCGAGCTCACCAACCGCATCAAGAACGCCTGACGCCACTGCCGCCGGCTCCCCAGAAAGGCCTGTGCGAGGGCTTCGGACGCGCCCGTAGGGCCTTCCCAAACGCATCCAGAGGGCGCTCCCGGACCACTTCGGGGGCGCCCTTCTTCGTCCGCGCGCCCCCAACCTGTTCGAATACGCCCCCTGGGGGGCAACTCATCCACAGATTCGGTGACTTTCTTCCGTCCACACCCTGGGGATCGAGCCCGCAACCCACAAGACTGTCCACAGGCCCCCGGTGTGAGGCACCATCAGGGCTGGTCAGCCCCCTGTGGAATTGTGCGCAAGCGTCATCCACAGCCTGTGGATAAAAATTTCGTCCACAGGACCGTCCCCGGGGTTGTCCACCGTCGGCCCACAGGGTCGCGCGTCCTGTGCACAGGATCAGACGACTTACCCACACCGTTGTCCACTGTTCGGCAACAACCAGGCCCATCTCACCGCCCCGAGTGAAAGCGGTCACACCGAGGTGGACGTTTGGGCTGTGGAGTACCGGGGGAAAGCTGGGGACACACCTGTGGAGTAGTCGGGGTCACCTGGGGATGGCCTGTGCAGAAATATTTGTTCTCCACAGAGACACCGTGTTGTCCACCGGTGTCACCCACAGGGTGTGGGGATAAAAAACGTGGGGTGACCTGCGAGAACGGGGTTATCCACCGTTTCCACAGGCCCTACTACTACCCCCATAGATAGTTAGCTCGGATTCGGTTTTCAAGCAGGTCCTGTGCACAACTCGGTGGGCAGGCCTCCCCGACACCTCACTCCCGACTTGACCGCCGGCAGCGACGACTGTCGGCGCCGTACGTCAGACTGGTCCCCGGCATCGGTCGAGGCATCGACGAGCCGACGACGAAGGCCGGCAGACGAGCGAGCAACAGCAGGAGGCGGTTCCGGTGAAGATCCGGGTGGAGCGCGACGTACTGGCGGAGGCGGTGGCTTGGGCCGCCCGTAGCCTCCCGGCCCGGCCGCCGGTGCCCGTTCTCGCGGGCCTGCTGCTGAAGGCCGAGGAGGGCCTGCTGTCCCTCTCCGGCTTCGACTACGAGGTCTCGGCCCGCGTCTCCGTCGAGGCGGACGTCGAGGAGGACGGCACCGTCCTGGTCTCCGGCCGGCTGCTCGCCGACATCTGCCGCGCTCTCCCCAACCGGCCCGTGGAGATTTCCACAGACGGTGTACGGGCGACCGTGGTCTGCGGCTCCTCGCGCTTCACACTCCACACCCTGCCTGTGGAGGAATACCCGGCACTGCCGCAGATGCCCACCGCCACCGGCACCGTGCCCGGTGAGGTGTTCGCCTCCGCCGCCGCCCAGGTCGCCATCGCCGCCGGCCGCGACGACACGCTGCCCGTGCTGACCGGCGTGCGCATCGAGATCGAGGGCGACCGGGTCACCCTGGCCTCGACCGACCGCTACCGCTTCGCGGTCCGCGAGTTCCTGTGGAAGCCGGAGAACCCGGACGCCTCCGCCGTGGCCCTGGTGCCCGCGAAGACGCTCCTGGACACCGCCAAGTCCCTGACCAGCGGTGACACCGTCACCCTGGCGCTGTCGGGCTCCGGCGCCGGCGAGGGCCTCATCGGCTTCGAGGGCGCTGGCCGCCGCACCACCACCCGCCTGCTCGAAGGCGACCTGCCGAAGTACCGCACGCTCTTCCCGACGGAGTTCAACTCCATCGCCGTGATCGAGACCGCCCCGTTCGTCGAGGCCGTCAAGCGCGTGGCCCTCGTCGCCGAGCGCAACACCCCGGTCCGCCTCAGCTTCGAACAGGGCGTCCTGATCCTGGAGGCCGGTTCCAGCGACGATGCACAGGCTGTGGAGCGCGTCGACGCGAAGCTCGAGGGCGACGACATCTCGATCGCCTTCAACCCGACCTTCCTGCTGGACGGCCTCAGCGCGATCGACTCGCCGGCCGCGCAGCTCAGCTTCACCACCTCGACCAAGCCGGCGCTGCTCAGCGGCCGCCCGGCGGTCGATGCCGAGGCGGACGAGGCGTACAAGTACCTGATCATGCCGGTGCGCCTCTCCGGCTGAGTCCGTACCCGTCGGGCCCGGTCTCGCAGGCTGCGGGGCCGGGCCCGACGGCGTCCGGGACCTCTCCCCGACCCTGCCCGGAGTGCCCGTGGGGCCGGGCGGCACCGCCCGGCGTAGGCTCGGGGCCGGGGGTGTCCCCGGGTAGCAGGGGAACCCCGGCACAGACGGCCACAACGCTTAAGGAACCACCTGATGGAGCTTGGTCTCGTCGGTCTCGGCAAGATGGGCGGCAACATGCGCGAGCGCATCCGCCGCGCAGGCCACACCGTCATCGGATACGACCGCAACCCGGACCTCGCCGATGTCCACAGCCTGCAAGAGCTTGTGGACAGCCTGCAGGCCCCCCGCGTGGTGTGGGTGATGGTCCCGGCCGGAGCCGCGACCCAGTCGACCGTGGACGAGCTCGGCGAGCTGCTCTCGCCCGGCGACATCGTCGTGGACGGCGGCAACTCGCGCTGGACGGACGACGAGAAGCACGCCGAGGAGCTGGCGGCCAAGGGCATCGGCTTCGTGGACTGCGGTGTCTCCGGCGGCGTCTGGGGCCTGGAGAACGGCTACGCGCTGATGTACGGCGGCGACAAGGAGCACGTCGCCGCGGTCCAGCCGGTCTTCGACGCCCTCAAGCCGGAGGGTGACTTCGGCGCCGTGCACGCGGGCAAGGTCGGCGCGGGCCACTTCGCGAAGATGGTCCACAACGGCATCGAGTACGCCATGATGCAGGCCTACGCCGAGGGCTGGGAGCTGCTGGAGAAGGTGGACTCGGTCACCGACGTCCGCGAGGTGTTCCGCTCCTGGCAGGAGGGCACCGTCATCCGTTCCTGGCTGCTGGACCTCGCGGTGAACGCGCTGGACGAGGACGAGCACCTGCAGCAGCTGCGGGGCTTCGCCCAGGACTCGGGCGAGGGCCGCTGGACCGTCGAGGCCGCGATCGACAACGCCGTCCCGCTGCCGGCGATCACCGCCTCGCTGTTCGCGCGGTTCGCCTCGCGCCAGGACGACTCCCCGCAGATGAAGATGATCGCCGCGCTGCGCAACCAGTTCGGCGGCCACGCGGTCGAGAAGAAGTAGCACCACCACAGCACCACAGAGCAGAAGCAGGAAGCCGGGGGAGGTCGGCGCCGTATGCATGTTTCGCATCTCTCGTTGGCCGACTTCCGCTCGTACGCCCGGGCCGAGGTTCCCCTCGACCCGGGCGTCACGGCTTTCGTGGGCCCCAACGGCCAGGGCAAGACGAACCTGGTCGAGGCGATCGGATATCTGGCGACCCTGGGCAGCCACCGCGTCTCCGCGGACGCCCCGCTGGTACGCATGGGCGCGGACCGGGCGATCATCCGCGCCGCCGTGACGCAGGGCGAGCGCCAGCAGCTGGTGGAGCTGGAGCTGAATCCGGGGCGGGCGAACCGGGCCCGCATCAACCGGTCCTCGCAGGTCAGACCCCGGGACGTGCTGGGGATCGTACGCACCGTGCTGTTCGCGCCGGAGGACCTGGCCCTGGTGAAGGGGGATCCGGGCGAGCGGCGGCGCTTCCTCGACGAGCTCGTGACGGCGCGCTCGCCGCGCATGGCGGCGGTCCGCTCGGACTACGAGCGGGTGCTGAAGCAGCGCAACACCCTGCTGAAGTCGGCGGCGATGGCGCGCCGGCACGGCGGCCGCTCCATGGACATGTCGACCCTCGACGTCTGGGACCAGCACCTCGCGCGCGCGGGCGCGGAGCTCCTGGCGCACCGGCTCGACCTGGTCGCGACGCTGCTGCCGCTGGCGGACAAGGCGTACGAGCAGCTCGCGCCCGGCGGCGGCCCGCTGGGTCTGGCGTACAAGTCGTCGGCGGGCGAGCCGGTGGACAGCGGTGCGGCCCGGACCAGGGAGGCGCTGTACGAGGTGCTGCTGGCGGCGCTGGCCGAGGTGCGCAAGCAGGAGGTGGAGCGGGGCGTGACCCTGGTGGGTCCGCACCGCGACGACGTGGTGCTGCGGCTCGGGGAACTGCCGGCCAAGGGGTACGCGAGCCACGGGGAGTCGTGGTCGTACGCACTGGCGCTGCGGCTGGCCTCGTACGAGCTGCTGCGCACGGAGGGCGCCGAGCCGGTGCTGATCCTGGACGACGTCTTCGCGGAACTGGACGCGCGGCGCCGGGAGCGGCTGGCGGAGCTGGTGGCTCCGGGCGAGCAGGTGCTGGTGACGGCGGCGGTGGACGATGACGTTCCGGGTGTGCTGGCGGGGGCGCGGTTCGGAGTGTCCGGCGGTGAGGTGACCCGGCTGTGAACGACCAGGAGAAGGAACCGCGCAAGGCGCCCGAGCCCTCGGGGGTCGATCTGGCCCGCCAGGCGCTGGCGGCGGCGCGCGAGCAGGCGCGCGCCCGGGGCAACGCGGTGAGCGGGAAGAAGCGCCAGCCGCACCCCGGGCTGCGCTCGGGCGCCCGGGCGGACGGCCGGGACCCGATGCCGCTGATGGCCGCGCTGGACCGGCTGCGCACGGAGCGCGGCTGGGAGATGCCGATGGCGGTCGCGGGCGTGATGGAGCGCTGGCCGCAGATCGTCGGCCCGGAGATCGCGGCGCACTGTGAACCGGAACGCTACGAGGACCGTGAACTTGTCGTGCGGTGCGATTCCTCGGCGTGGGCGGCGCAGCTGAAGCTGCTGGCCCCGCAGCTGGTGGCCCGGCTGAACGCGGACCTCGGCCAGGGCACCGTACGGCTGATCAAGGTGCAGGGGCCGGGCGGGCGGCCCAAGCAGTACGGGCCGTGGCGCACGCCGGGGAGTACGGGCCCGGGCGATACGTACGGGTGAGCCGTGCGGCGGAGCGCGGTCGTCGCGGGGGCGTCGCGCGGTCGTCGCGGGGGGTCCCGTGCGCCCGTCGCGGGGGGCCTCGTGCGTGGCGTCCCTCACGGTAGCGGCAGGTTGACAGCCCGAAGCGCTGGATGCCCGTGTGAGCCACTTTGAGCCCCTCCCCGGATATGGGGAGTCGGAGAGTGGAGGTTCAGGGCGGCACATGCGGACTCAGGCACCAGCAAACCCCCATTCATGTCAGTGGTACCGGTAGACTGGGAGACAATCCCGCCCCTTCGCGGGATCCCGGTCGAGTAACACCGACTTGCACCGACTTAATGCTGACAACGCAGATCGACGCAGCCGCTCCTGCCGGCACACCTGCCGGCCCGGAGTACGTCCTGTGCTGTGCCAGAAAGGGCGCTTCGTGGCCGATTCCGGCAACCCCAACGAGAAGAACGAGTCCACCGCCGGCGGCGAGGCCGGTGAATCTTCGTATACCGGCAGCAACATCCAGGTCCTGGAGGGCCTGGATGCGGTCCGTAAGCGGCCCGGCATGTACATCGGATCGACGGGTGAGCGCGGTCTCCACCACCTCGTCTACGAGGTGGTGGACAACTCGGTCGACGAGGCTCTGGCCGGGCACGCCGACCGCATCGACGTCACCATCCTCGCCGACGGCGGCGTGCGCGTCATCGACAACGGGCGCGGCATCCCGGTCGACATCGTGCCCTCCGAGGGCAAGTCGGCCGTCGAGGTCGTCCTGACGGTCCTGCACGCGGGCGGCAAGTTCGGAGGCGGCGGCTACGCCGTCTCCGGTGGTCTGCACGGTGTCGGCGTGTCCGTGGTGAACGCACTGTCGACCAAGGTCTCGGTCGAGGTCCGGCGTGAGGGCTACCGCTGGACCCAGGACTACAAGATGGGCGTGCCGACGGCCCCGCTGGCGAAGAACGAGCAGACCGACGAGCAGGGCACGACGGTCACGTTCTGGGCCGACGGCGACATCTTCGAGACGACCGAATACTCCTTCGAGACGCTGTCGCGGCGCTTCCAGGAGATGGCCTTCCTCAACAAGGGCCTGACCCTGTCGCTGACGGACGAGCGCGAGTCGGCGAAGGCGACGATGGGCGCGGACTCGGCCGATGAGGCCGAGACGGACCAGGCGCGCACGGTGAAGTACTACTACGAGGGCGGCATCGTCGACTTCGTGAAGTACCTCAACTCGCGCAAGGGCGAGCTGATCCACCCGACCGTCATCGACGTCGAGGCCGAGGACAAGGAGCGCATGCTCTCGGTCGAGATCGCGATGCAGTGGAACTCGCAGTACACCGAGGGCGTCTACTCCTTCGCGAACACGATCCACACGCACGAGGGCGGTACCCACGAAGAGGGCTTCCGCGCGGCGATGACCGGTCTGGTCAACCGCTACGCGCGCGAGAAGAAGTTCCTCCGCGAGAAGGACGACAACCTCGCCGGCGAGGACATCCGCGAGGGTCTGACGGCGATCATCTCGATCAAGCTGGGCGAGCCGCAGTTCGAGGGCCAGACGAAGACCAAGCTGGGCAACACGGAGGCCAAGACCTTCGTGCAGAAGGTCGTGCACGAGCACCTCAACGACTGGTTCGACCGCAACCCGGTCGAGGCCGCGGACATCATCCGCAAGGCGATCCAGGCGGCCACGGCGCGCGTCGCGGCCCGCAAGGCCCGTGACCTGACGCGTCGCAAGGGTCTGCTGGAGTCCGCCTCGCTGCCGGGCAAGCTGTCCGACTGCCAGTCCAACGACCCGACGAAGTGCGAGATCTTCATCGTCGAGGGCGACTCGGCCGGCGGCTCGGCCAAGTCCGGCCGCAATCCGATGTACCAGGCCATCCTGCCCATCCGCGGCAAGATCCTGAACGTCGAGAAGGCGCGCATCGACAAGATCCTGCAGAACACCGAGGTCCAGGCGCTGATCAGTGCCTTCGGCACGGGTGTGCACGAGGACTTCGACATCGCGAAGCTCCGCTATCACAAGATCATCCTGATGGCGGACGCCGACGTCGACGGCCAGCACATCAACACCCTGCTGCTGACCTTCCTGTTCCGCTTCATGCGGCCGCTGGTCGAGGCCGGGCACGTCTACCTGTCGCGCCCGCCGCTGTACAAGATCAAGTGGGGCCGCGACGACTTCGAGTACGCGTACTCGGACCGCGAGCGCGACGCGCTGGTGGAGCTCGGCAAGCAGAACGGCAAGCGGATCAAGGAAGACTCGATCCAGCGCTTCAAGGGTCTGGGCGAGATGAACGCCGAGGAACTGCGCGTCACCACCATGGACGTGGACCACCGCGTGCTCGGCCAGGTCACCCTGGACGACGCCGCGCAGGCCGACGACCTGTTCTCGGTGCTGATGGGTGAGGACGTCGAAGCCCGGCGCTCCTTCATCCAGCGCAACGCCAAGGACGTCCGCTTCCTCGACATCTGAGTCGGCTCAGCTGACCGCCTGAAAGGATCTTTGACCAGCAATGGCCGACGAAACCACCCCCACCGCCGAGAACACCGAGGAAGAGCAGCCCATCATGCGCATCGAGCCCGTCGGGCTCGAGACGGAGATGCAGCGCTCCTACCTCGACTACGCGATGTCCGTCATCGTCTCCCGCGCGCTGCCCGACGTACGGGACGGCCTCAAGCCGGTCCACCGGCGCGTGCTGTACGCGATGTACGACGGCGGCTACCGGCCCGAGAAGGGCTTCTACAAGTGCGCCCGCGTCGTCGGTGACGTCATGGGTACGTATCACCCGCACGGTGACTCCTCGATCTACGACGCCCTGGTCCGCCTGGCCCAGCCGTGGTCGCTGCGGATGCCGCTGGTGGACTCGAACGGCAACTTCGGCTCCCCGGGCAACGACCCGGCGGCCGCGATGCGCTACACCGAGTGCAAGCTGATGCCGCTGGCCATGGAGATGCTCCGGGACATCGACGAGGAGACCGTCGACTTCACGGACAACTACGACGGCCGCAACCAGGAGCCGACGGTCCTGCCGGCGCGCTTCCCGAACCTGCTGGTCAACGGCAGCGCCGGTATCGCGGTCGGCATGGCCACGAACATCCCGCCGCACAACCTCCGCGAGGTCGCGGCGGGCGCGCAGTGGGCGCTCGAGCACCCGGAGGCCTCGCACGAGGAGCTCCAGGACGCGCTCATCGAGCGCATCAAGGGCCCGGACTTCCCGTCCGGCGCCCTGGTCGTGGGCCGCAAGGGCATCGAGGAGGCGTACCGCACCGGTCGCGGCTCCATCACGATGCGCGCGGTGGTGGAGGTCGAGGAGATCCAGAACCGCCAGTGCCTGGTGGTCACGGAGCTCCCGTACCAGACCAACCCGGACAACCTGGCGCAGAAGATCGCCGACCTGGTCAAGGACGGCAAGGTCGGCGGCATCGCCGACGTCCGCGACGAGACCTCGTCGCGAACCGGTCAGCGCCTGGTGATCGTGCTCAAGCGCGACGCCGTCGCCAAGGTCGTGCTGAACAACCTGTACAAGCACACCGACCTGCAGACCAACTTCGGCGCGAACATGCTGGCGCTGGTGGACGGGGTGCCGCGCACCCTGTCGATCGACGCCTTCATCCGCCACTGGGTGCAGCACCAGATCGAGGTCATCGTCCGGCGTACGCGCTTCCGCCTGCGCAAGGCGGAGGAGCGGGCGCACATCCTGCGCGGTCTGCTCAAGGCGCTGGACGCGATCGACGAGGTCATCGCCCTGATCCGGCGCAGCAACACGGTCGAGATCGCGCGCGAGGGCCTGATGGGCCTGCTGGAGATCGACGAGATCCAGGCGAACGCGATCCTGGAGATGCAGCTGCGCCGCCTGGCGGCGCTGGAGCGGCAGAAGATCGTCGCCGAGCACGACGACCTCCAGGCCAAGATCAACGAGTACAACGCGATCCTGGCCTCGGAGGAGCGGCAGCGCTCGATCGTGAGCGAGGAACTGGCCGCGATCGTCGAGAAGTTCGGCGACGACCGGCGCTCCAAGCTGGTGCCCTTCGACGGTGACATGTCCATCGAGGACCTGATCGCCGAAGAGGACATCGTCGTCACGATCACGCACGGCGGCTATGTCAAGCGCACCAAGACCGAGGACTACCGCTCGCAGAAGCGCGGCGGCAAGGGCGTGCGCGGCACGAAGCTGAAGCAGGACGACCTGGTCGACCACTTCTTCGTGTCCACCACGCACCACTGGCTGCTGTTCTTCACCAACAAGGGCCGGGTCTACCGCTCCAAGGCGTACGAGCTGCCGGACGCCGGCCGCGACGCGCGCGGGCAGCACGTGGCGAACCTGCTGGCCTTCCAGCCGGACGAGAAGATCGCCCAGATCCTCGCGATCCGCGACTACGAGGCCGCGCCCTACCTGATCCTGGCCACCAAGGGCGGCCTCGTGAAGAAGACGGCGCTCAAGGACTACGACTCGCCCCGTTCGGGTGGCGTCATCGCCATCAACCTCCGCGAGACGCAGGAGGGCAACGACGACGAGCTGATCGGCGC
Organism: Streptomyces sp. NPDC060031; assembly: GCF_042736805.1. Taxonomy (NCBI): domain Bacteria; kingdom Bacillati; phylum Actinomycetota; class Actinomycetes; order Kitasatosporales; family Streptomycetaceae; genus Streptomyces; species Streptomyces sp. NPDC060031. The sequence goes on along the minus strand of NZ_JBHWVM010000070.1, from coordinate 12,854 downwards.
CGAGCTGGTGTCCGCCGAGGACGACCTGCTGCTCATCAGCAAGAAGGCGCAGTCGATCCGCTTCACGGCGACCGACGACGCGCTGCGCCCGATGGGCCGCGCCACCTCGGGCGTGAAGGGCATGAGCTTCCGCGAGGGTGACGAACTGCTCTCCATGAGCGTTGTGCGGCCGGGTACGTTCGTCTTCACCGCGACCGACGGCGGCTACGCCAAGCGGACGCCGGTGGACGAGTACCGCGTCCAGGGCCGTGGCGGTCTGGGCATCAAGGCCGCCAAGATCGTGGAGGACCGCGGGTCGCTCGTAGGGGCGCTCGTCGTGGACGAAACGGACGAGATTCTCGCCATCACGCTCAGCGGTGGTGTGATTCGTACGCGCGTCAACGAAGTCAGGGAGACCGGCCGTGACACCATGGGCGTCCAGCTGATCAACCTGGGCAAGCGAGATGCCGTGGTGGGCATCGCGCGCAACGCCGAGGCCGGTCAGGAAGCTGACGAGGTCGACGGGGCCGAGACAGAGATCGGGACCGAGGCGGCAGTCGAAGGACAGGCCGCCGAGGCCGCCGAGGGCACGCAGCCCTCGGCTGGGGAGCACGAGGAGTAAGCGTGAGTGGAGCCACGGGCGCCGGACCGGCACAGACTGGAGCGAACGGTGCCCGTGGCCCCGCCGCGGACTCCCAGGGGGGAACCGTGACGGACACTCGAGGACCGCAGGCACCGCAGGCCGGGCCGCCGCCCTACCACCCGCCGCAGGCGTACTCGGCGCCCTCGGGCCCGGGCGCGGCCCGCGGCGGCAGTGACCCGGGGGCGCAGCGCAAGCCGCGCACCGGGGCGCGTACGACGCCGAGGACGCGCAAGGCGCGGCTGCGGGTGGCCAAGGCCGACCCGTGGTCGGTGATGAAGGTCAGCTTCCTGCTGTCCATCGCGCTGGGCGTCTGCACGATCGTGGCGTCGGTGGTGCTGTGGATGGTCATGGACGCCATGGGCATCTTCTCGACCGTCGGCGGCACGATCAGCCAGGCGACCGGATCGAACGAGAGCAACGGCTTCGACCTCCAGGGGTTCCTGTCGCTGCCGCGCGTGCTGATCTTCACGTCGGTCATCGCGGTGATCGACGTGGTGCTGATGACGGCGCTCGCGACGCTCGGCTCGTTCATCTACAACCTGTCGGCGGGCTTCGTGGGCGGTGTGGAGCTCACGCTCGCCGAGGACGAATGACGGCCGGATGACCTGCGGGGACTGCCCCGGGGAACGGATTTTGGCCTGACCCGCTCTGTGCGCTAATCTTCAGGAGTCAGCGCGCAGCGCGGATGGGGCTATAGCTCAGTTGGTTAGAGCGCATCCCTGATAAGGATGAGGCCACAGGTTCAAATCCTGTTAGCCCCACAGTGTCGAAGACCCCCAGGCCCATGGCCTGGGGGTCTTTGTCGTAGCGCCAGTTGGCTGACCGCCAGATCACCGATCGGTATCGGCCGGTGTGTATTGTTGGGCGCCAGAAGTCCCCTACGTCAACGAAAGACGAGGTCGCGCGGTGAAGAAGCTGCTCCTGGTCGCACTGGCCGCCATCGGCGGGCTCCTCGTGTACCGCCAGATCCAGGCGGACCGCGCCGAGCAGGACCTGTGGACGGAGGCAACCGACTCCGTGCCTTCTGGTTCCGGTGTGTGAGACCCGAGGTTGATCCCAGAGCCCCGACTGCCGCTGCGGTCGGGGCTTTGTGCTGTTCTGTGACGAAAAGTTGCATTTTGCAAAGATTTGGCTTGCGCTGGCAAACTCGGGGTGGGTCGGGGTGGGCGGGATGAGTCGGGTACGTCGTCGGGCGCGGCGGGTTCGGGCAACGGTGCTGGTCGCAGCGGTGGCCCTGGGGGTCGCGGCCGCGGCGGCCGGGCCGTCTCTGGCGCAGCCGAGCCCTCAGCCGGTGCCCTCGTACCGGATCGCGGACGGCGCCAGGAAGGTCGAGGGCAAGCCCTCCAGCGCCGGCGCCCCGCTCCTGGACGCCGGGTCCGTCTACCAGGACGCCATCGCCCCCGGGGAGCGCTTCTACCGGCTCGTCCTCGACGACCGGTCCAGCGTGTACGTCTCCGCCGTGCTCCAGCCGCCGGCGGGGGCCAAGGTGGGCTCCAGCGACGGCGTCCAGGTGGAGGTCATGACCACCGAGGGGCGCGACTGCACGGGCAACCCGGGGCGGGCCGCCTTCGGCTACGACGCCGTACCCGTCAGCGCGGTCGGCGTCCGGCGGCTGGAGGAGGACTCCGACTGCCAGCAGGGCGGGGTCTATTACGCCAAGGTCACCAGGACCGCGGCCAAGGGCTCCGCCCCGAGCGCGTGGCCGCTGGAGCTGCGGGTACAGCGCGAGCCCGGCCTCGCCGCCGGCAGCGCGCCCACCACCGCGCCCAGCGCCTGGCCCTCGGCCTCCCCGACCCTGCCGGGCACCGAGTCCGTCCCCCGCAGCGGAGGCACCGGCTTCAACGACGCACGGGCGCTGGACGGCGGGGTGTGGCGCGACGAGCTGCGGCCCGGCCAGACCCGCTACTACCGGGTGCCGCTCGACTGGGGGCAGCAGCTCGGCTTCGGGGCCGAACTCTCCGCCGCCAAGCGGACCAAGGAGTACGGATCGGCCTCGGGCGGGCTCACCGTCTCGCTGTACACGCCCTATCGGGGGCTGGTCGAGGCCAAGGACGTCAGCTACGACGGCAAGCAGGCCAGCGTCACGCTGCCGAAGACGGCCCCGGTGGCGTACGAGAACCGCTACGCCTCCGAGACCGCGGTGCGGCCGGTGCGGATGGCCGGCTGGTACTACATCGCCGTGACCATGGCCGCGAAGGTCGCCGAGTTCACCGACGAGGCGGTACCCGTGCCGCTGACCCTGCGCATGGAGGTCCTCGGCGCTCCGGCCAAGGCGCCCGTGTACCGGGAGAGCCTCGCGGCGGGCGGCTTCGGGGTCGGCGGCGAGGACCGGGCCGCCGCGCAGGACGGGCTCACCGCGGTGGAGGCGGCCGACGCCGCCGGGAACCGCTCGGTGATGCGCGTCGTGGCCGGCGCGGGCTTCGGCGCCGGGAGCCTGCTGCTGCTGGTGCTCGGCGGCTGGATGCTGCTGGCCCGGCGGGCCCGGCCCTAGAGCTGGGTGAGGGCCCAGGCCCCGACCGCGAAGCACAGCAGTGCGGCGACGAGGATCCCGGCGGTGACCTTGGCGGGCGGCGGCGCGAGGGCGCCCGTACGGGCGGGCGGCGCGGGCGGGGCCGGGTGCGCGGGCGGGGTCGGCGGCGGGAGGTGGAAACTGCCCGTCTCCGAAGGCCCGAAGACGCCCAGGGGGGCCGGGGCGGTCGGCTGGTCCACGGCCGGGGCCGGGGGCGTGTCCGGAGGCGCGGCCGGGGTGGGCGGGGTGGGTGCGGGTGTGCCGTAGGGGCCCTGGGAGCCCTGGGGGCCCTGGGGGCCGAAACCGGCCGGGAGCGGGCCGAGTTGGTCGAAAACCTCCACCGGATCCTCGTCGGGCGCGGGCGCCGCCAGCAGCTCCACGGCCTCGGCAAGGGCCTTGCGCGCCCCCGTGGCCGTCTTGAACCGGCTCTGGGGGTCCGGCTGCAGGAGATTGGCCAGGACGTCCCACAGCGGCCCGGGGAGGCCCTCCGGGGGCCCGGGGGTCCCGTGGGCGAGGAAATGCTCCACCAGGGCCTGGGAGTCGGGCTTGCGGCCCTGCAGCAGGTACAGGGCGACCAGGCCGACGGCGAAGAGGTCGGCGGAGAAGTCGGGTTCGGCGCCGAGCAGTTGTTCGGGCGCGAAGTAGCCCGGCGTACCGACCACGTAGTTCGTCTCGGTCAGCCGGGGCTCACCCTTGCGCATGGAGATGCCGAAGTCGGACAGCCGCAGGTGCGGCCGCCCGGTTCCGGTGGCCTCCATCAGGATGTTGGCCGGTTTGATGTCGCGGTGGACGACACCCTCCGCATGCACCGCCGCCAGCCCCGACAGGAGCTGGTCGAGCAGCGTGCACACGAAACGGGGAGGCAGGGCCCCGTAGTCCCCGATCACATGGGCGAGGGAACCGCCGGCGACGAGGTCCATCGTGAACAGGACCTTGTCGTCGTCCGCCGCCCAGCTGGCCGGGGCGAGCACGTGCGGATGATCGATCCGCAGTGCCTGCTCACGCACGAACCGCAGCAGGGTGTGGGCATCGCTCTGCAGGAGGACCTTCGTGGCGACGTACCGGCGGCGCCGGTGGTCCCAGGACCGCCAGACGGCGCCCGCGCCACCGCGGCCGATCGGATCGATCAGTTCGTACCGACCGGCGAAGATCTCACCCATCGCTGCGCTCGTCCCCCGTTGCCCGTTGTCCCGCGCGTCAGTTCTGGTGGGACTCGTAGTGGGCGACCGCGTCCGCGGTGCGGCCCGCGCCGTACACCCGGAGGAACTCTGCCAGTTCCGGGTGGCTGGGGGCGAGGGTGTCCGCCGCCTCGATGATGTCACCGGCCGCGGAGACCGAGCGCAGCAGCGACTGGATCTCCCGGACGACGCGCTTGACGGTGGGTGCGCCGGAACCGGTGGTGGTCTGGCCGCTGTTGCTGAGGACGGAGCCTCCCTGGGTCTTCTTGATCTCGTCCATCCGGTCGGTGGCCTCCGCCGCGCTGACGCTCCCGTCGGCCACCTGGCCCGCGAGGTCCTGGAGGGCCTGGACCCGCTGAACCACGGCCGGGTTCCCGATCTTGGCGCGCTGGCCGCTCATCAGCTGGGACAGCATCGGCGCCGACAGTCCGAGGACGGCAGCGAGGCGAGCCTGGTTCAAGCCGAGGTCATCTATGAGCCGGCGGAAAAGCGCTCCGAGCGGCTCCCCGTACCAACTGCGCTGAAGCTCTCTGGCTCTGGCCGTGGCCTCTTGCTGTACTGCGTCCACTCTTACTACTCCCCTTCGCTGGTGCGAACCTCGCGAGCATCTTACGGAGAGTGGTCGCGGGGCGGGAGTCCCTATCATTTTGCGGGAAGAGGGGGTACACCCGGTACTCTGTTCTGCGGAACGACCTCTCCTTCACAGGGGACCGGCGCGTCCATTTTCGAGGGGCCTTAGCTCAGTTGGTAGAGCGCTGCCTTTGCAAGGCAGATGTCAGGAGTTCGAATCTCCTAGGCTCCACCTCGTGAACTCCCTCTGACCTGCAGGAATGCAGATCAGAGGGAGTTTTTTTCGTGCCCATGTTTCACGTGAAACATCAGGTCCGGCGCGGGGTCCGGCGAGACAAGGGGGCGGCGTCCCCCGGACGGCCCCGTCACACGGCCGCCCGGCGCCGCGTGTCCGACAGTGGTGGAAGGCACCCAGCCCAGGGGGGCAACACCACGCCGGAGGCTCACGCTCATGGGAATGTTCGACTTCCTGAAGTCAGACAAGAAGAAGCAGCAAGAGGCGGCCGAGAAGGTCAAGGAGCAGGTGGAGCAGCGGGCCGCCGCGGCGCAGTCGGCGCCCTCCGTGACCAGGCCGGCCGACACCGGGACCAAGTACACCGACGCCGCCTCGGCCACCAAGGCGGCGGCGGAGCGGATGGCGGCCGCCGCGCCCCCCAAGCCCGCTGCCGCCCCCGCCCCGCCGCGGCGCGCCGCGCAGGCCCCCGCGCCGCACACCCCCACCCCGGCCTCGGCCGCGCACAAGGCCGTGCCCGCGGCCCCCACACCCAAGCCGGCGCCCGCCAAGAAGCGCACGTACACGGTCCAGCCCGGCGACTCGCTGTCCGCGATCGCCCGCCGTGAGCTGGGCAACGAAGCCCGCTGGCGCGAGCTCTACGCCATGAACGAGGGCGTGGTCGGCTCCAACCCCGACCTCATCCACCCGGGCATGGTGCTCACGCTCCCCAGCTGAACGCGCGCACGGAATGACGAAGGGGCCCGGATCCAGGTGGATCCGGGCCCCTTCGTCATGTGCGTCGTGCGTCAGCGCTTGTCTTCCTCCGCGTCCGCCGCGCGCTTCTTCGCTGCCAGCTCGTCGTCGAAGCTGGCCGGCTCCGCGCCCCGCTCCGGCACCTCGGTGGCCGCCGGCGGTTCGACGAGCCAGTCCGGGTTCGACTGCTGGTCCCACCACTTCCACGCCGCGAAGGCGCCGCCCGCCAGCAGGCCGACCAGCGCGACGCCCTTGATCAGCCGGCTCGCGCGCGCTCGCCGCTCGTGGCGCCGTACCAGCTTCTGCACCTCCTTCGCCGACACCTGGCCGCGCAGCGCCGCCAGGGCGGCCGTCGAACGCGACGAGAGTTCCTCGGCCACCGGCTGCGCCGCCGCGAGCGCGCCTTCGAGGCGCGGCTGCGTGTAATCCGCCGCCTGACGCACCGCCCGGCGGGACTGCTTCACCGCATTGGTAGCCGCCCGGTCCACATTCGGCGGCACGTGCGTGCGCGCCGCCTTGATCCGGGGATGTACATGACTGTCATACGTCGTACGAGCTTGTCGGGCGGCCACATCAGCCGCGTACGACACCTTCGGGGCCAGCCGCTCGTTGGCTTCTTGGGCGTAGTGCACCGCGGCATCCTTGGCGGATTCCGCGTACGGTGCCACCACTTCCGCCGCGTGCAGGAAACTCTCCCTGGCGCTCTCGGCTGCCAGGCGCACGCTGTCCTTGCGGGTCACGGGATCCTCCTCCTCGGTGGCGGACACAGTTCACCTTTCCACCCTTTGTCGGATCATGCCTGCCATACCGTCGACGGGCATGTGTGACAGGGCATACGGGTGGACGATTTCTGTCCGGCACGACGCTCCGTGCGACTATCTGAAACCGACAGTGCTGACTATGGAAGGCAGATCCGTGGCCGAGAAGCTCTACGCCACCCTGAAGACCACCCTCGGGGACATCGAGATCGAGCTGCTGGCGAACTTCGCTCCGAAGACGGTCCGGAACTTCGTCGAGCTCGCCACCGGTGAGCGCGAGTGGATCCGCCCCACCGATGGCCAGAAGACCACGGACCCGCTCTACGACGGCACTCTCTTCCACCGTGTGATCAGCGGGTTCATGATCCAGGGCGGTGACCCGCTCGGCAACGGTACGGGCGGCCCCGGCTACCACTTCGCCGACGAGTTCCACCCCGACCTGGCCTTCACCAAGCCCTACCTGCTCGCGATGGCCAACGCCGGCCCGGGCACCAACGGCTCCCAGTTCTTCATCACCGTCGCCCCCACCGCCTGGCTGACGCGCAAGCACACCATCTTCGGCGAGGTCACCGACGGGGAGAGCCGCAAGGTCGTGAACGCCATCGCCGCCAGCGCGACCAACCCGCGCACCGAGCGCCCCCTCGACGACGTGGTCATCCAGTCCGTCGTCGTCGAGAAGCGCTGACCGCAGCCGACCCGCAGCCTCCGGGAACCTTTGGGCCCGGCCCGTCCGTACTCGATGTGTACCGGACCGGTGGGGCGGATCAGCCGCCTCGCCGCCGACCGAGGGGACCGATGGACACCGACCGCCTGCCGGGCTGCTACCGCCACCCGGACCGCGACACGGGCATCCGCTGCACGCGCTGCGAGCGCCCCATCTGCCCCGAGTGCATGATCAGCGCCTCGGTCGGCTTCCAGTGCCCCGAATGCGTACGCGAGGGATCCGGTACGGGCCACCGCCCCACGGCCAATGCGCCGCGCACCCTCGCGGGCGGGGTGGTCGCAGCCGACCCGCAGCTGGTCACCAGGATCCTGATCGGGATCAATGTCGCGGTGTTCCTCGCGGCTGCCGTCTTCCCGGCGCTGGTGATCCAGCTGGAGCTGCTCGGCCGCTACGTCGAGTACGTCGGCGCGCCGCTCGAAGGGGTTTCCACCGGCCAGTACCACCGGCTGCTGACCTCGGTGTTCCTGCATGTCGAGTGGTGGCACATCATCGGCAACATGCTCGGCCTGTGGTTCATCGGCGGGCCGCTCGAGGCGGCGCTCGGCCGGGCCCGCTACCTCGCGGTCTACCTGCTGTCGGGCCTGGGCGCGAGCGCCCTCGTCTATCTGCTGACCCCGCCGAACACGCCGACCCTGGGCGCGTCCGGCGCCGTCTTCGGCCTGCTCGGCGCCACCGTCGTCCTCGCGCGGCGGCTGCGCTACGAGATGCGGCCGCTGGTCACGGCGGTCGTCCTCATGCTGGTGCTGACGTTCGTCCCGTTCGGCGGCAGTCTGAACGTGTCGTGGCAGGCTCACATCGGCGGTCTGGTGACCGGCGCACTGCTCGCGCTGGGGCTGCTGCGGCCCGCTGCCGGCAGGAATCGCACGCTCATCCAATGGGGCACGTGCGCGGTGGTGTTCCTGCTGGCGGCAGCGGTGATCGCGGTCCGGACTGCCGCACTCACCTGATCACACCGGCGTCAACTCTCCACAGAGTTATCCACAGATCTTCTGTCTTTTCCTCAGGTGTGGATGACGCTGTGGATAACTCATGGGGAGAGCTTGCGCAGCCGGTACTAGCGTGCTTCTACTTCCACTGCGTGGAGACGCCGAATCCCGCGGCGATGAATCCGAAACCGACCACAATGTTCCAATTGCCCAGCGCCTCGATCGGCAGCTGGGTGTCGGTCACGTAAAAGACGACAATCCACGCGAGACCGATCAGGAAGAACGCCAGCATGACCGGAGCGACCCAGCTGCGGTTGGTCAGCTTGATCGTCTGTGCCTGCTTCGCCGCCGGCGGCGGGGTGTAGTCGTCCTTCTTGCGGATACGTGACTTCGGCACGAGGGGTTCTCCTGTCGATGCGCTGGGGACCTTGCCTCCCCCGGGCGTCCGTTAGCGTAGTGGACCTGTGGCGTTGAAGGAGAAGGGTACGTTGAGCAATTCCGACGACTCCTCCGCGGGTCCCCGTCGGCGGGTCAGACCGGTCCGGCTGCTGACGGCAGCCGTGTTCGCCCTGGCCGGCCTGATCTTCGTCACCAGCTTCAACACCTCCAAGGGTACGAACATCCGCACGGACGCCTCGCTCCTCAAGCTCTCCGACCTCATCCACGAGCGCAGCCAGAACAACGCGGAGCTGGAGAAGAGCACCGGAGCGGTGCGCGCCCGGGTGGACGCCCTCGCCGAGCGCGACGACGGCAGCACCAAGGCCGAGGACGCCAAGCTGGCCGCCCTGCGCGCCGCCTCGGGCACCGAGGAGCTGTCCGGCAAGGCGCTCACGGTCACCCTCAACGACGCGCCGCCGAACGCGACCGCCCGCATCCCCAACGTGCCCGAACCGCAGCCCAACGACCTGGTGATCCACCAGCAGGACCTCCAGGCCGTCGTGAACGCCCTCTGGCAGGGCGGCGCCGAGGGGGTCCAGGTCATGGACCAGCGGCTGATCTCCACCAGCGCCGTGCGCTGCGTCGGCAACACCCTGATCCTCCAGGGCCGGGTGTACTCGCCCCCGTACAAGGTCACGGCGGTCGGCGACCCGGGCGCGTTGCGCAAGGCCCTCGCCTCCTCCCCGGCGCTGCAGAACTACCAGCTGTACGTCAACGCGTACGGGCTCGGCTGGAAAGTGGACGAGCACAAGGCGCTGACACTGCCCGGCTACTCCGGCACAGTGGACCTCCACTATGCGAAGCCCGTGGCCCCCTCCTCCGAGACGGGCGCGCCCTGAGGGAGTGCGCGCCGATGCCGTCCTGCGCCTGGTGGTGCGGACGTCCAGCGAGGTGTGTCTGACGGCGGGCACGCTGATCGTGCTCTTCGTGGCGTACGTCCTGCTGTGGACCGGCGTCAAGGCCGACCAGGCCATGGACGGGGAGATGACGCGGATGCGCGACCGCTGGGCCGCGGCGGCGCCCGCGGCCGCCCCGCAGCCGTCGCCGACAGCGGCGCCGGTCCCCTCACCGCAGCCCGCGCCGCCCCCCGCGTACCCCGAGGGCCGGGCCTTCGCCGAGATGTACATCCCCCGCTTCGGGGCGGACTGGAACAAGCCGGTCCTGGAGGGCACGGGGACCGACCTGCTCAAGAAGGGCCTCGGCCACTACGCCGGCACGGCCCGGCTCGGCGACACGGGGAACTTCGCGGTGGCGGGCCACCGGCGCACCTACGGCGATCCCTTCAAAGACATGCCGGAGCTGCGCCCGGGCGACGCCGTGATCCTCAAGGACGACGCGAACTGGTACACGTACACGGTCCGCGCCGAAGCCCTGCGCATCCAGCCGGACGAGGTCGCCGTGGTCGACCCGGTGCCCCCGCGTTCGCCCTTCACGGCCCCCGGCCGGTACCTGACGCTGACCACCTGCGACCCGGAATGGGGGCACAGCCACCGCCTCGTCGTGTGGGCCGAACTGACCGGTACCCGGGCCGTCTCACAGGGTGGACCGGAGGGTTTGCCAAGGTGACCCCACCGCGCCGGGCGGGCCCTTTAGGCTGTGGACGTACCGCCCCTGCGGTGCGTTGAGCGAAAGGCAGCGGACGGCATGTACGGCTGGATCTGGCGGCACCTGCCGGGTAGCGCGTGGGTACGCGTGGCGATCTCCCTCGTGCTGGTCCTCGCGGTGGTGTTCGTGCTGTTCCAGTACGTCTTTCCGTGGGCCGAGCCGCTGCTCCCGTTCAACGATGTGACGGTGGACGAAGGATCGGGAGCCACTCCGTGAGCGCGCGCATTCTGGTGGTCGACAACTACGACAGCTTTGTCTTCAACCTGGTCCAGTACCTGTACCAGCTCGGCGCCGAATGCGAGGTGCTGCGCAACGACGAGGTCGAGCTCGCGCACGCGCAGGACGGCTTCGACGGAGTCCTGCTGTCGCCGGGGCCGGGTACGCCGGAAGAGGCCGGCGTCTGCATCGACATGGTCCGGCACTGCGCGGACACGGGCGTTCCGGTCTTCGGCGTCTGCCTCGGCATGCAGTCGATGGCGGTCGCGTACGGAGGGGTCGTGGGCCGGGCGCCCGAGCTGCTGCACGGCAAGACCTCGCCGGTGGTCCACGAGGGCCTCGGGGTGTTCGAGGGACTGCCCTCGCCGTTCACCGCGACCCGGTACCACTCGCTCGCGGCCGAGCCGCAGACGCTGCCCGGCGTACTGGAGGTCACGGCGCGCACCGAGGACGGGATCATCATGGGCCTGCGCCACCGGGAGCACGACGTCGAGGGTGTGCAGTTCCACCCCGAGTCGGTGCTGACCGAGTGGGGGCACCGGATGCTCGCGAACTGGCTGGTGCGGTGCGGTGACGCGGGTGCCGTGGAGCGCTCGGTGGGGCTGGCCCCGGTGGTGGGCAAGGCCGTCGCGTGACGGCCCTCGCGCCGTCCGCGCCCACGGAGGGCCGGGCCGCGCGGCGCAGGGCAGCTCAGGAGGCCGCGAGGCGTCCGCGCTCGCGGCGGCGGGGCGGGCGCCGGCGAAGGCGCCCCGCCTCGGGCGGCCCGGTGGTGGTCGCCAGCCGGCTGGCCGGGGAGCTCTTCATCACCCTCGGCGTGGTGATGCTGCTGTTCGTCGCCTACCAGCTCTGGTACACGAACCTGGTGGCCGAACGGGCCGCGAACGGGGCCGCCGGCTCCCTGCGCCAGACTTGGCAGCACGATCAGGGCGGGGCGGACGCGCCGCCCGTGTCGGCCTTCGAACCGGGCCAGGGCTTCGCCATCCTGTACATCCCGAAGCTCGACGTGAAGGTCCCCGTGGCGGAGGGCACCAGCAAGCCGAAGGTGCTCGACAAGGGGATGGTCGGCCACTACGGCGAGGGCCCGCTGAAGACGGCCATGCCGGGCGACCCGCAGGGGAACTTCGCGGTGGCGGGGCACCGGAACACGCACGGCGAGCCGCTGCGCTACATCAACCGGCTGGTGCCGGGGGACCCGATCGTGGTCGAGACGCGGGACGCGTACTACACGTACGAGATGACCTCGCAGCTGGCGCAGACGCCGCCGACCAACGTGTCGGTGCTGAAGCCGGTGCCCGAGGGATCGGGCTTCACGGGCCCGGGCCGCTACATCACGCTGACGACCTGCACCCCGGAATTCACCAGCACCTACCGGATGATCGTATGGGGCAGGATGATCGAGGAACGCCCCCGCGGGCAGGGTGCTCCGCCCGCGCTGGCCTCCCCGTAGCCGCCCTCCCGTAGCCGCCCTAAGGACGAATCAGCAGTGTCACGTGCCCGCCGCCGCGCCGCGGCGCCGCCTCCCGGCCGCAGTGTGCTCGCCGGCTTCCTGAGCCTGCTCGGGGAGCTCCTGATCACGGTGGGCCTGGTGCTCGGCCTGTTCGTCGTGTACTCGCTGTGGTGGACGAACGTCCTGGCGGACCGCCAGGCCTCGGCGCGGGGCGATCAGATCCGCCAGCAGTGGGAGCAGCCGCCGGCCCCGACGCCTTCGGCGGCCACAGAGCCGGGGGCGCTGGACACCCAGGGCGGGGTCGGCTTCCTGCACGTGCCGTCGATGAAGAACGGCGAGGTGCTGGTGAAGCGGGGCACGGACTCGGAGGTCCTCAACGACGGGGTCGCCGGCTACTACACGGACCCGGTGAAATCGGCGCTGCCGTGGGACCCGACGGGCAACTTCACGCTGGCGGCGCACCGGGACGGGCACGGGGCGAAGTTCCACAACATCGACAAGGTGAAGACGGGCGACGCGGTCGTCTTCGAGACGCGGGACACCTGGTACGTCTACAAGGTCTTCGCGGAGCTGCGCCAGACGTCGAAGTACAACGTGGACGTGATCAACCCGGTGCCCAAGGAGTCGGGCAGGACGACCCCGGGGCGCTACATCACGCTCACCACCTGCACCCCGGTGTACACCTCGAAGTACCGGTACGTCGTGTGGGGCGAGCTGGTCAGGACGGAGAAGGTCGACGACAAGCGGACCCCGCCGGCGGAGCTCCGCTGACACGGCCCCGGAGGCCCCAGTGGCCCCAGGGGCCACGGTGGTACGCGCGAGGCCTCAGGGGGCCGCGCAGGGCCCTTGTCGAGGCCGCGGAAAAGGCCCGGCCCCTCTCACTGCCTGTCTCTT
>NZ_JBHWVM010000069.1:0-42370 GCF_042736805.1 Streptomyces sp. NPDC060031 | reverse complement strand
AGAGACAGCCCACGGCCGGGGCCGCCCGCGCGGGGCCGCCCGTCCACCGGCCGCGGGCAGCGTCTCGCCCCGCACCAGCTGGTCGCGCCGCGGCCCGGCGAACCGGAACAACCCACTCAACTCGGCACCTTGCCGAACCAGTTGAAACGCGCCACCCAGTGGACTGGACCTTGACTCGGAGCAGTGCCTACCGCTTTGCTGTGCGTGATCATTCGGCCACACCGTCCAACCGCCCGCGTCCTGGAGGGAATTCCGCGGATGTCCCCGCCTCCGCCGCCTCTCGGCCGCGCCCGCAAGCGGGACGCCCAGCTCTTCGACTCGGCCCTCTGTGACAGCGAACTGGTCGACGTGCGGAGCCAGTTCACCCAGGGCCGGTGGGCCAAGGCCCGCTCCCTCCTCGTCGCCACCGGCGACGACTGGGACCGCCGCGGCCACCGCCTCGTCGTCCTCGCCGAGACCCCCGCCGCCACCGCCTGGGCCCGCGAGTGGCTGCTCGCCGAGCCCGAGAGCGCCGACGCCACGACCCTCCTCGCCTGCGCGGCCGTCTTCACCGCCCTGCGCCGCAAGGGCACGCCCGAGGCTGCCGAGGAGGCCTGCCGCCGGGCCGCCGCCCTCTTCCCCGCCGACCCCACGCCCTGGCTGGGCCTGCTCCTGCTCACCCGCGCCTTCGGCACCGAGGAGGAGTTCAGCCGCCACTTCGACCAGGTCCGGGCCCGCCACCGGGAGCACCACCACGCGCACCACCTGATGGTCGCCAAGCTCGCCGAGCGCACCCCCGCCACCGGACACGACCCGCTCCACGAGGTGTACGACTTCGCCGCCTGGGCCGCCGAGGAGTCCCCGGCCGACTCCCCGCTCGCCGTACTGCCCGTCATCGCCCACGCCGAGCGCTACCGGGTGCTCGCCGGCAAGTACGGCTCCGACACCACCGCCGGCGCCGTGGCCCACTGGTCGGGCCGCCGCGCCCGCCAGGTACTGCGCTCCGCCTTCGACTGGTGGCTGGAGTGGGAGCGCGAGGACCACCCCCGCAACCGGGTGGACCTCAACTTCCTGGCCCACGCCAAGCTCTGCGAGGGCCGCCCCGCCGAGGCGGCCGCGCTCTTCCACCGCATCGGGAGCCACGCGACCCCGGCCCCCTGGTCCTACCCGGACCTCGACCCCCACAAGGCCTTCCTCGCCGCGCGCAGTGTGGCGCTCGGCACCGCCTGAGCCTTCGTCCCCGAAACCCCCGACCCCGAAGGCTCGCAGACCCCCGAAAGGACACCCGCCATGGCGACGGGCAGATCCACCACGCTCCACGACGCGGCCGAGATACGCACGTACAAGGGCCAGGACCGTGCCCTGCGCGCCGACCGCCTCGGCACCGCCGGCCTGCTGCTCTCCGTACTCGCCGCCAGTGCCCCCCTGATGGTGGTCGCGGGGGTCATGCCCACGACCTTCGGGGTCATGGGAGTCGTCGGCCAGCCGCTGCTGTTCGTCATCCTCGGAGCCGTCCTCGCGCTCTTCAGCATCGGCTACGCCGAGATGAGCCGGCACGTGCACAACGCCGGCGCCTTCTACGCGTACATCGCCCGCGGCCTCGGCCCCACCGCGGGGGCCGGCGCCTCGCTCGTCGCCCTCGTCGCGTACAGCGCCATGCAGGTCGGCGTCTACGGCATCCTCGGCTTCGAGATCTCCGGGCTCTTCGCCACCTACCTCGAGATCGAACTCGCCTGGTGGATACCGGCCCTGCTCGCGGTCGCCGCCACCGGCGCCCTCGGCTGGCTCAAGATCGACCTCAACGCCAAGGTCCTCGGAGTCCTCCTCCTCATCGAGTGCGCCCTCGTCGTCATCTTCGACGCCGCCGCCCTCGGCAAGCCCGCCGCCGCCGGCCTCTCGCTGCACGCCTTCAACCCCGAGACCCTCAGCGGAGCCGGGCTCGGCACCGCCCTGTGCTTCTGCATCGCCGCCTTCGTCGGCTTCGAGCAGTCTCCCGTCTACGCCGAGGAGACCAGCAAGCCGCACATCGTCGTCTCGCGCGTCATGTTCCTCGCCGTCGGCTTCGTCGCCCTCTTCTTCGCGCTCAGCGCCTGGGCCCTGACGGTCGCCACCGGCCCCGGCGAGGTGGTCAAGGCCTCCGCCGAAGCCGGCCCCGGCCTGCTCTTCCAGCTCACCGAGGACCGCCTCGGCACCGCCTTCACCGACGCCCTGCACGTCCTGTTCGTGACCGGCATGTTCGCGGCGATGCTCAGCTTCCACAACGTCGTCGCCCGCTACGCCTTCGCCATGGGCCGCGAGGGCCTGCTCCCGGCCGCCTTCGGCCGTACCAACGCCGGCACCGGCGCCCCCGCCACCGGCTCGCTCCTGCAGACCGTCGTCGCCGCCGTCGTCGTCATCGCCTTCGCCGTCACCGACGACAAGCCCGCCGGCGACCCCACCGCCCCGGTCCTGCACCTGTTCACCTGGATGGGCAGCGTCGGCGCCCTCGGAGTGACCCTCCTCATGGCCGCCGCCTCCTTCGCCGTCATCGCCTTCTTCGTCCGCCGCGGCACCGCCGGCGCCCAGGTCTGGCGACTGATCGCGGCCGGCGCCGCCGGCCTCGCCCTCCTCGCCATCGCCGTCTACACCGTCCGCGACTTCGGCGTCCTGGTCGGCGCCGAGGACGGCTCCGCGCTCAGCTGGGTGCTGCCCGGCATCATCGGCGCCGCCGTCGTGATCGGCCTGCTGTACGGGGCCCTGCTGCGCAGCCGCCGCCCCGAGGTGCACGCCCGCATCGGCCTGGGCAACGAGGCCTTCCGCCTCGACCAGGCGGCGGAGGCCGCACCGCACGAATAGCGGGATCGCCTCGCATTCCAGCCCCTGCGAAGCCCCCGACGACCGTTTCCAAGGTCGTCGGGGGCTTCGGCGCGCAGGGGGACGATTTTGGCGGGTGGCGGAGCCTCATGGTCTCCTGGGGCGACAAAACCATCGGACCGCAGCACGGGGGACACCACCCGGCTCCCCTGCGGCGTTCCCGACCTGCCTGTCCGACCCCCCCCACGAAGGCGAAGTCATAGATGAGTGACCGCACCTTGACCGAGGCCCCCGCCCCGGCGTCGCCCCGCCATGTCGACGCCGGTGACGAGGGCTACAGCAAGGACCTCAAGTCCCGCCACATCAACATGATCGCGATCGGCGGAGCGATAGGCACCGGCCTGTTCCTCGGCGCGGGCGGCCGCCTCGCCGGCGCGGGCCCCTCCCTCGCCATCGCCTACGCGGTGTGCGGGATCTTCGCCTTCTTCGTGGTCCGGGCCCTCGGCGAGCTCGTCCTCTACCGCCCCTCCTCCGGAGCCTTCGTCTCCTACGCCCGCGAGTTCATGGGGGAGAAGGGCGCCTACACGGCCGGCTGGCTCTACTTCCTCAACTGGTCCACGACCACCGTCGCCGACATCACCGCCGCGGCGACCTACGCCCACTTCTGGTCGATGTTCACCGACGTCCCCCAGTGGGTCCTCGCCTTCATCGCCCTCGCCATCGTCCTCGCCGCCAACCTGATCTCGGTGAAGTACTTCGGCGAGATGGAGTTCTGGTTCTCCCTGGTGAAGGTCGCCGCCCTGACGATCTTCCTGCTCGTCGGCATCTACCTCGTCGCCACCAGCACCGAGATCGACGGCCACACCCCGGGCCTGTCCTCCATCACCGACAACGGCGGCATCTTCCCCGTCGGCATGCTCCCGATGCTGCTCGTCATCCAGGGCGTGGTCTTCGCGTACGCCTCCGTCGAGCTGTGCGGCGTCGCCGCCGGCGAGACCGAGAACCCCGAGAAGATCATGCCCAAGGCGATCAACTCGATCATGTGGCGCGTCGGCATCTTCTACGTCGGCTCGGTGGTCCTGCTCGCGCTGCTGCTCCCGTACACCGCGTACTCGGACGGCCAGAGCCCCTTCGTCACCGTCTTCGACAAGCTGGGCATCCCCGGGGCCGCCGGGATCATGAACCTGGTCGTCCTGACCGCCGCCCTCTCCAGCCTGAACTCCGGCCTCTACTCCACCGGCCGCATCCTGCGCTCGATGGCCATGTCCGGATCCGCCCCCAAGTTCACCGCCCGCATGAACAAGGGCAAGGTCCCCTACGGCGGCGTCCTGTTCACCGCCGCTTTCGGCCTGGCCGGCGTCGCCCTGAACAAGTTCATGCCGTCCGAAGCCTTCGAGATCGTCCTGAACTTCGCCTCCCTCGGCATCCTCGGCACCTGGGCGATGGTCATGATCTGCTCGCTCTTCTTCTGGCGCCGCGCCCGCGAGGGCAAGGTCGAACGCCCCTCGTACCGCCTGCCCTGGGCCCCGTACACCCAGCTCGTGACGCTGGCCTTCCTGGTCACGGTCCTGGTCCTGATGTGGTGCGACGGCGGAGTGGGCCGCACGACCGTCATGTGCGTCCCGGTCATCGGCGCCGCCCTGGTCGGCGGCTGGTACCTGGTCCGCGGCCGGGTCGCCGAACTCGCCGCGTCCCGCGACTGACGCCGTCAGAACCCCGCGGTGCCCCGCGGGTCCGGTACGAAGGAGTCCAGCGCCGCGTCGAAGTGGCCGCGCGCGTCGGCGGCCCGGCCGACCGGCGCCGACACCCACACGTCGTACAGGACCCCGTCCTGTTCCCAGCAGACGTCGAAGGTGTGCCGGGCGCCCTCGGCGCGGGTGAAGCCGTCCCAGGTGAACTCCCACAGGGCGGCCGGCAGCCCGTCGTGCGTCGTCGGGACGACCTTGCCCTCCCGGTACCCCGGATTGCTCTGCGCACCGTGCCGGTCGGCGAGCCGCATCGACGCGAGCGGGCCGCCGGCCGGCGCCGGGGCCGTCTTGATCCCGATCCGCACGGACTCGTCCGGCGACGCGTAGAACACCCGCTGGTCGTCGGTGGTGCGCCGGAACCCGGCCGGTACGGCGAGGCTGAAGCCCTGCGCGTCGGACACGACCTGGTACCCGGCGGGCGCCGGCCGCACCGACCTGGCGGGCGAGCCCGACGGGGACGCCGACGCGGACGGAGACGGTGACGGGGCAGGGGAGGGGCCGGCGGCGCCCGCCGTCACACCGGACCCCTTCCCGTTGCCCTTCCCCGCGGCCCCGTCGTCGCCGAGCAGCGCCGTCGCCGTCACCGTGCCGACGACCGCCACGGCGATCAGCGCCGCCACCAGCCCCGCGCGCAGCGCCGCCCGCCGCCGCCCGGACCCCGGGGGCAGCGGGCCGCCCGGCCGGGTGGCCCGCTCGGTCGGCGTGTACACCGCGGCCGCCACGGCCACCGCCGCAACCGCCGCCCCGTCGCCCTCGCCCGCCGCGCAGGCCGCCAGCAGCCGCGCCGCCTCCGCCGCGCCCAGCCGCCGCTCCGGATCCCGTTCCAGCAGACCGCGGACCACCGGAGTCAGGGGCCCCAGCCCGTCCGGCGGGCGGATCTCGCCGAACGCCACGGCGTGCAGGACGCCGCCGACCGAATCGCGGTGGAAGGGCGACCTGCCCGTCGCGGCCGCACACAGCAGCACGCCGAGCGACCACAGATCGGCCGCGGGCCCGGCCTCCTCGCCCCGCAACCGCTCGGGCGCCGTGTACTCGGGCGAGCCCACGAAGGCCCCGGTCTCACTGATGGTCGTCGCCCCGGCCAGCCGGGCGATCCCGAAGTCGGTCAGCACGACCCGGCCCGTGCCCGCCTCCAGCAGGACATTGGCGGGCTTCACGTCCCGGTGCAGCACACCGCGGTCGTGCGCCGCGCTCAGCGCACCGAGCAGCGCGAGCCCGAGCCGGGCCGTCTCGACGGGGTTCAGCGGCCCCGCACCCGCGAGCCGGTCGGCCAGCGAGCCGCCGTCGACGAGCTCCATGACGATGTAGGGGACGCCCTCGTGCTCCACGACGTCGTGGACGACCACGACGTGCGGATGCCTGATCTGCGCGACGACCCGCGCCTCCCGCAGGGCGCCCGTGGCCCGCGTACCGCCGTCGACGTGGAGCTCCTTGGCAGCCACCGGCCGCCCGAGCAGCTCGTCCTCGGCCCGCCAGACGGTCCCCATGCCGCCCCGGCCCAGCCGCTCCCGAAGCCGGTAACGGCCACCGATCACCGTGCTGTTGCCCGGCCCGTCCTGCGCCACGCTCTTCCCCCGTCCGCCGGTCACGGGCCATGATGCCGTACCCGGCGCGGGGCAGACCGCAGTCCCCCAACGCAAAGGACCCCACCGAAGTGGGGTCCTTCACTCTGTGTCCGAGGGGGGACTTGAACCCCCACGCCCGATAAAGGGCACTAGCACCTCAAGCTAGCGCGTCTGCCATTCCGCCACCCGGACAAGGTGTCTGTCTCGCGTCCCTCGCGGGCCGTTCCGACGTGGAAAACATTACCAAACATTCCGGGGTCCTCGATCACACCCCCCGACGGCCGGGGATCGCCCTTGGGGAGAGCGGCCCGGGGCGGGAGGATGGGAGGCAGTTCGGTACCGATCAGTGGGAGGAAGCAGCGTGAGCGAGTCGAGCGCGGGCAGGACCGTCTCCGGCGAGGACGAGGTCGTCGACCTCTGCCGGGACCTCATCCGGATCGACACCAGCAACTACGGCGACCACTCCGGGCCCGGCGAGCGCAAGGCGGCCGAGTGGGTCGCCGAGCAGCTCGCGGAGGTCGGGCTGGAGCCGCAGATCTTCGAGTCGCACAAGGGGCGCGCCTCGACCGTCGCGCGCATCGAGGGCGAGGACCCGTCGCGGCCCGCGCTCCTGATCCACGGGCACACCGACGTGGTTCCGGCCAATGCCGCCGACTGGACCTACGACCCCTTCGCGGGCGAGATCGCCGACGGCTGCCTGTGGGGCCGCGGCGCCGTCGACATGAAGGACATGGACGCGATGACGCTGGCCGTCGTACGCGACCGCATGCGCAGCGGGCGCAAGCCCCCGCGGGACATCGTGCTGGCCTTCCTCGCCGACGAGGAGGCGGGCGGTGTCTACGGCGCCCGGCACCTCGTCGACAAGCACCCCGGGCTCTTCGACGGGGTC
This sequence comes from Streptomyces sp. NPDC060031, assembly GCF_042736805.1. Lineage (NCBI taxonomy): Bacteria > Bacillati > Actinomycetota > Actinomycetes > Kitasatosporales > Streptomycetaceae > Streptomyces > Streptomyces sp. NPDC060031. The sequence goes on along the minus strand of NZ_JBHWVM010000069.1, from coordinate 35,396 downwards.
ACGGAGGCGATCGGCGAGGTCGGCGGCTTCTCGTTCACGGTCAACGAGAACCTGCGGCTCTACCTGGTGGAGACCGCGCAGAAGGGCATGCACTGGATGCGGCTCACGGTGGAGGGCACCGCGGGCCACGGCTCCATGACCAACAACGACAACGCCATCACGGAGCTGTGCGAGGCCGTCGGGCGCCTCGGCCGCCACCAGTGGCCGGTGCGCGTGACCAAGACCGTACGGTCCTTCCTCGACGAACTCTCGGACGCCCTCGGAACCCCGCTCGACCCCGACAACATGGACGCGACGCTCGCCAAGCTCGGCGGCATCGCCAAGATGGTCGGCGCGACCCTGCGCAACTCGGCCGCCCCGACCATGCTCGGCGCCGGCTACAAGGTCAACGTCATCCCCGGCCAGGCCACCGCACACGTGGACGGCCGCTTCCTGCCGGGCTACGAGGACGAGTTCTTCGCCGACCTCGACCGGATCCTCGGCCCGCGCGTGAAGCGGGAGGACGTGCACGGGGACAAGGCCCTGGAGACGGACTTCGACGGCCGGCTCGTGGACGCCATGCAGGGCGCCCTGCGGGCCGAGGACCCGATCGCCCGCGCGGTCCCGTACATGCTCTCGGGCGGCACGGACGCGAAGTCCTTCGACGACCTCGGGATCCGCTGCTTCGGCTTCGCGCCGCTGCAGCTGCCGCCGGAGCTGGACTTCGCCGGGATGTTCCACGGAGTGGACGAGCGGGTGCCGGTCGACGGGCTCAAGTTCGGCGTCCGGGTGCTCGACCGGTTCATCGACAACGCCTAACGCCGGGGATTCGCAGAGGTGTGCGCAAACCACTGAGAAGAGTGAATGCGCTCATACGCTCGTAGCCCTGGTGAACCCTCCTCGTTACAGGTGGTGCGGTCCGCGGCTGGGACCGCACTTGCCTACTAGGAGGAACAATGCTCAAGAAGGTTGTCGCCGCTGCGGCTGCTACCGGTGGTCTGGTTCTCGCGGGAGCGGGTCTGGCCGTCGCCGACGCGGGTGCCCAGGGTGCGGCCATCGGCTCCCCCGGTGTCCTGTCCGGCAACGTCGTCCAGGTTCCGGTTCACGTTCCCGTGAACGTCTGCGGTAACACGGTCAACGTGATCGCCCTGCTGAACCCGGCTTTCGGCAACACCTGCGTCAACGCCTGACGCATCTGAAGTTCTCGGCCCCGGAGCGCATCCCAGCGCTCCGGGGCTGCCGGGCTTTACGGCCCGGCACCGATCTTTCGGCGTGCGCGGCGGGGGAGCCTGTACGGCCAGTGCGTCGACCACACGTACACACCAGGGGACGAAGTACAGATGCGACGACAGGTACAGGTCACCACCAGGAAGACCTTGATCACCGTAGCGGCCGCGGGGGGTCTGCTCGCGTTCGGCGGGGGTTACGCACACGCGGACTCCAGCGCGTCCGGTCATGCCGCGAACTCGCCCGGACTGCTGTCCGGGAACAACGCCCAGGCGCCCGTGGACACACCGGTGAACGTCTGCGGCAACACCGTCACGGTCGTGGGGGCCCTCAACCCGGCCTTCGGCAACCACTGTTCCAACGACTCGGGCAAGCACGGGCACCAGGGCCATCCGGGCAATCCCGGTACGCCGGGCCATCCGGGCAACCCGGGTACGCCGGGCCACCCCGGCCACCCGGACGAGCCGTGCGACGAGGACGAGTCCGGCCACCCCGGCCACCCCGGACATCCGGGGAACCCGGGCACCCCCGGCCACCCCGGTACGCCGGGCCACCCCGGGAATGGGGGCACGCCGGGCCACCCCGAAACTCCCGGCCAGCCGGGGAACCCCAGTACGCCGGGGAACCCCGGGAACCCGGGAACTCCCGGCCACCCGGGCACGCCCGGTACTCCGGGTCAGCACGGCACCCCCGGTAACCCCGGCGCTCCGGGTCAGCCCGGCACTCCCGGTACGCCCGCCGCCCCCGGCACCGGCCCCGGTTCCGTGACGCCCATCGGTACACACCCCGGCCAGCAGGCCGGCCCCGGGACCGGCGGTCTCGCCGCCACCGGCGCGGGCGACGTCCTCTCCGCCGGCGTACCGCTGGCCGGAGGCATGCTGCTGGCAGGCGCCGTGCTCTACCGCCGGGCGCGCAACGCAGCCTGACGGCGTACCCGTGACGTGGCGCGGCCCCGGCCCCCCGGGGCCCGCGTCACCAGGTCGCGCGGACCTGGCGGATGATCCGGCGGCGCAGTCGTACCCGGCGACTGCCGTCCCGAAGCAGGGTCAGCCGGTCGAGCTCCCAATGCCCGTACTCGGCATGATCGGTCAACAGGCGGGTCGTGTCCTGGCGAGGAACCCCGCGGGGCACGTACAGGTCGACGAATTCGTATTCCGGCATCGCATCTATTGTGCGGGCAGCACCCTGCTACGGATAGCGTCTGCACTATGTCTGATGCCGCTCTGCCCACTGTTGCCGAGGTACGCGCCGCCGCCGAGGCGGTCAAGGCCGCGCTCGACCGTCACCTCGCCGCGGTCGAGAGCAGGATCGGGGACGAGGACCCCGCCGTCTACACCGCGTTCAACGAACTCGCCGCCGCGGCCGAGGAGTACGACGAACTCCTCTACGACCGGTACGACGAGGTCACCCCGTTCGAGATCCCCACGCCCGAGGACGGGGTCCCGTACACCGGTCCCGCCGAGCCCGCCGCCTTCAGCGTCCTCGTCCGCCGCGATTACGCCGTCGTCGAACCGGCACGGCTGATCGCCCAGGCCGAGCGCGTCGCCGCGCACGACCGGGAGGCCGACCTCGACCACGACGGGGGCACCGCCGGTGCGCTCGGCGTGCTGTTCGGGGAGTACGAGCCGGACGAGATCGCTTCCCGCGCCAAGGACTTCGGCCTGGAGGAGGGCGACTCCACCCTCTGGATCGCGGCGTCACAGGAGATCGCCGAACCGGGGGAGTGGCTGGGCTCGCCCTTCGGCCACACCGATCCGCAGGACGTCCTGCACCGGTTCGACGTCAGCTCCGTCTTCGACGACGAGGCCGACGAATTCGACGAAGAGGCGGACGAGGAGCCGGACGAGGAGCCGGACGAGGAGCCGGACGGCGCGAGCGCGGAGCCGGGTCTGACGCCCGCCTGAGCCACCGCGGCCCCCGTCCCGGGAGGGAACGGGGGCCGCGGCCTGCTCATTCCTGCCCGGCGGCCGACTCCCGGGCCGAGGCCGCCAGCGCCCGCAGCAGACCCGCCAGCCGGGTCGTACGGGGCTTCGGCAGCACCTCGGCGACCGCGTGCGGCAGCGCCTGGTCGACACCGTGCACCACCGACAGGTGCCGCTCGGCGCGGCCGAAGGCCGTGTACACCCAGTCCCGGGACAGCGCGGGCGCCGCGTCACCGGGCAGTACGACGACCACCGCGGGCCAGCGCGCCCCGACGGCCTGATGCGCCGTCACCGCCCAGCCGTGCCGCACCTGGGCCTCCACCCGCTCCTTCGGTACGGTGACCCGCCCGCCCGCGGCCTCCAGGTGCAGCCCCTGCGCGTCCGCCGACACCACCCGGGCCGCCAGCGCGCGCCCGGGCGAGGGCACGTGGACCACGCGGTCCCCGGGGTCGAAGCCGCCGAACCGGCCGGGGCCCGGGTTCAGGCGCTCCTTGAGGGCGGCGTTGAGCGCGCGGGTGCCCGCGGAGCCGCCGTGGCCCGGGGTGATCACCTGCACGCTGTCGGCCGGGATCCCGAAGGCGCGCGGCACCGACTCGGCCACCAGCTGCACGGTGCGGTGGACGGCCTCCCCGGCGTCGCGCACCGGGACGATGACGACCTCCTTGCCGGGGGCGTCGACCTGGTTCAGCTCCCCGATCCCGACCCCGGAGACCAGCTCGCCGAGCGGACCGGGGTCCGGGGTGCGGGAGACCACCTGGGGGCAGGCGCGGGCGGCCAGCACATCGGCGAACACCCGGCCCGGCCCGGCGGAGCCGAGCACGCCCGGGTCGCCGGACAGCACCAGCCGGGCCCCGTCGGGGACCGACTCCACCAGCGCGGCGGCGGTCTCCACGTCCAGCTGGGGGGCGTCCAGGACCACGAGCAGGTCCAGCTCGAACTGCCCGTCCGCGTCCCGCCCGGGGCCCTCGGTCCCGGCGAGCAGGCCGGCCACGGTGACGGCACCGGCGGCCGCGGCGGGGGCCGGGGCGGGCGCGTGCGCGGCCAGGCAGGCGCGCAGGCCGAACTGGCGGGCGGCGGCCAGCAGGGCCAGCGGTTCGGCGCGGGCCGCCTCGCCGCCGGTGTGGGCGACCAGGCCGTGCCGGGCGGCGGCGCGGATCAGCTCGGCGCCCGGGCCGGTGGCGGCCTCGTCCCAGTCCGCCGGGTCCGTGAACGTGTTGGCCAGCCGGGCCAGGCCGTCGGCCAGGCTCTCCTCCGCCATGGCGGATCCCTCCAGGCCGACGAGCACCCGTACGGGCTGCTCCTCGCCCTCCGCGACGGGCTCGCCCAGCGGCTCGTGGAACACCAGCACCGCGCCGTCGCCCACGGCCGCTTCCAGGGCCTCGGCGGGGTCCGGTACGCCGTACTGCGCGAGGGCCGACTCCAGGGTCGGGGCCTCCAGGGCGGTGTGCCCCTTGGCGGCGGCCTGGGCCAGCAGCCAGCCCACCAGCGCGGTGGCACGGCGCTCGTCCCCGGGACCGGCCCCGGCGCCGAGCAGGGCCCGCGCGAAGCCGTCCGCCTGGGCCGGGCGGACGCCGGGGACGGCGAGCAGCCGCCAGGGATCCTCCGCGAGCTGCGCGGCGGCGTCGTCGCCGAGGGCCGCGGCGGCCGGCTCCGCGAGGGCCTCGGGGGCGCCGCCGCGCGCCAGTACGGCGCGGACGTCCTGGACGGAGCCGGCGGAGGGCGCGGGCGCCGGAGCGGGCGCGGGCGCGGGGGTGCGGGGCGGCGGGGGAGCCGGGGCCGCCTTGCGCGGCGCGGCCGGGGCGTCGTCGAAGTACACGGCGGGGGGCTTGGCCCCGCTCTCCACGGCCCGTACGGCGGCCAGCAGGTCGGCGGCCTGGCCGCTGAGCTTCCCGCCGGCCTCGACGGGCGTCTCGCGCTCCGCCTTCCTGCGCGCGATCCGCTCGCGCTCGACCTTCTGTGCGGCCAGCTCGGCCGCCGCCTCGCTCAGCGCGGGCGCTGCGGCCCCACCCTCGGTGGCGCCCTCCGCCGCGGGCTCGCCTTCGGCGGCGCCCTCCGACGCCGGCTCGCCTTCGGCGGCGCCCTCCGACGCCGGCTCGCCTTCGGCGGCGCCCTCCGACGCCGGCTCGGTCCCGAAGCCTTCCGCCGCTGCCGGGACCTGGCCTTCGTCGGCACCTTCGTCGTCCGCCGGCGCGCCTTCGTCAGCGGCCTCGGGCCCGGCAGCGGCGTCGGCCGGCGCGGGCTCGCCTTCGGCGGCGCCCTCCGGCGCGGGCTCGGTCCCGGGCTCGGGGGTGGGCCCTGCGGGGCTTTCCCCCGCCCCGCCCCTTCCCGAAACCGGGGGCTCCGCCCCCGGATCCCCTTCGCCGCCGGACCGCTCCCGGGCTTCGCCCGGACCGCCCTCGCCCTCCCGGGCTTCGCCCGGGTCCGTCCCGCCCGCGGCAACCGCCCCGGCTCCGGCCGGCCCTCCGGCGTCCGCGGGGGTCGCCTCGGTGGCGGCGAGGGGGGCGGCGGGGTCCGTGGTCACAGGGTGCTCCAGTCCTGGTCGGGGTAGCGGTGCACGGGCGCCGAAACGTCGTCCAGTGCCCGGCAGATCTCCTCCGGAAGACTAAGCGCCTCCACCGACAGCGCCGACGCGAGCTGCGCCGCCGTCCGCGCCCCGACGATCGGGGCGGTCACGCCCGGCCGGTCGCGGACCCAGGCCAGGGCCACCTGGAGCGGGGTGACGGCCAGGCCGTGCGCGGCCGTCGCCACCGCGTCCACGATGAGGCCCGCCGCCTCGTCCAGATACGGGTCCACGAAGGCCCCGAGGGTCTGCGACGCGGCCCGCGAGCCCGCCGGGATGCCGTCGCGGTACTTGCCCGTCAGGACGCCCCGGCCCAGCGGGGAGGAGGGGAGGAGCCCGACGCCCAGGTCCAGGGCCGCGGGCAGGACCTCCCGCTCGACCCCGCGCTGGAGCAGGGAGTACTCCATCTGCGTGGAGGCGAGCCGGGTGCGTACCCCCGGCGCCGCGAGCTGCCAGGTCGCCGCCTTCGCCAGCTGCCAGCCGCAGAAGTCCGCCACCCCCGCGTACCGGGCCCGGCCGCTGCTCACCGCCAGGTCCAGCGCCTGGAGGGTCTCCTCCAGCGGGACCGCCGGGTCGAAGGCGTGCACCTGCCACAGGTCCACGTGGTCCGTGCCCAGCCGGGCCAGGGAGTCGTCGAGCGCCGCGAGCAGGTGCCCGCGCGAGCCGTCGACGCGGCGGTGCGGATCCGGGACGCTGCCGGCCTTGGTCGCGACGACCAGCTCCCGGCGCGGCACCAGCCCCCCGATCAGCCGGCCCAGGAGGTACTCCGCCTCCCCGCCCCCGTACACGTCCGCGGTGTCGACGAGGGTTCCGCCCGCCTCCCAGAACGTCTTCAACTGCTCGGCGGCTTCCGCCTCGTCGGGCCCTTCCGCGGTTCGGCCCCAGGTCAGCGTGCCGAGGCCGATCCGGGACACGCGCAGTCCGGTGCGGCCGAGATGCCTCTGCTCCATGAGCGCTGAGACTACTGGGGCGCTGACGCGGGGCACCGGGGCGCGCTACAGTCCACCGCAGACCTAGGTTACTGATCGGTAAAGCGCACACCGTAAGGGGACGAACATGCGGCTCGGCATCAATCTCGGCTACTGGGGTGCGGGCATGGACGCCGACAACCTCGCCGTCGCCCAGGAGGCCGACCGCCTCGGCTACGACGTCTGCTGGGCCGCGGAGGCGTACGGCTCGGACGCGCCCACGGTGCTCGCCTGGGTCGCCGCCCAGACCGAGCGCATCGACGTGGGCTCGGCGATCATGCAGATCCCGGCCCGCCAGCCCGCGATGACCGCCATGACGGCCGCCACCCTCGACTCGCTCACCAAGGGCCGCTTCCGCCTCGGCCTCGGCGTCTCGGGGCCGCAGGTCTCCGAGGGCTGGTACGGCGTGAAGTTCGACAAGCCCCTCGCGCGGACCCGCGAGTACGTGGAGATCGTCCGCAGGGCGATGAGCCGCGAGCGCCTCTCGTACGAGGGCGAGCACTGGACCCTGCCGCTGCCCGGCGGCCCGGGCAAGCCGCTCAAGCTGACCGTGCACCCGGAGCGCGAGCACATCCCGCTGTACATCGCGGCCATCGGGCCGAAGAACCTGGAGCAGACCGGCGAGATCGCCGACGGCGCGCTGCTGATCTTCCCGGCGGCCGACCACCTGGAGGAGACGGCCCTGCGGCACATCCGCGCGGGCCGCGAGAAGGCCGGGCTGACGATGGACGGCTTCGACGTCTGCCCGACCGTGCCGCTGGCCCTCGGCGAGGACGTGGCCGGGCTCGCGGACATGTTCCGCCCGTACACCGCCCTGTACGTCGGCGGCATGGGCAGCCGCAAGCAGAACTTCTACAACCAGCTCGCCCAGCGCATGGGCTACGAGAAGGAAGCCGCCGAGATCCAGGACAAATACCTGGCGGGCGACAAGCAGGGCGCGGCCGCCGCGATCCCGCACTCGCTGATCGACTCCACCACCCTGCTCGGCCCGGTGGAGCGGATCGCCGACGGGATGCGGGCCTACGCGGAGGCCGGGGTCACCACCCTGACGCTGGCCCCGGCCGGCTTCACCCTGGAGGAGCGGATCGCCGCCCTGCGGGCCGGGACCCGGGCCATGGAGATCGCGGGACTGGCGTAGTTCCCGCCGTTTTACGAGGACTGCACGCCTGCGGCCGTGGTGGGGGCTCGGGGGGTCTTCCCCGCCACGGCCGGCACAGCCAACAACGCGCCGGGCGGTCCCCGGGTTACGCGCCGGGGGCCGTCTCCCCGGTTCGTTCATTCGGACGAGTCGTGCGACCCATCGGTTGCCCGCCCCGGCCACCGGCGTTTGACTCGGTGCATGCTCTCTGCCCGCAGCCTGTTCCAGGAGATCGTCGACCACGACGACTCCTTCCAGCTGTTCTGCTCCATCGCCGCCAGCGGGGAGTCCCAGGGCGGCTGGGAGAACGCCCGCATCGCCGCCCTGGTGCCCGACGGCATGCGCGATCTCGCGCCCAAGATCACCAGGCACGGTGCCGACGAGGACAAGCACGGCCGGATCTTCAGCGCACTGCTGCGCAAGCGCGGCCTGCCGCCCGTCCCGGTCCCGCCCGAGACCGACTACACGATGCTGCTGGAGCGGCGCGGCATCGGCCTCGCGCACGAGAAGCTCCGCCGCGAGCAGGCCCTGACCGAAGAGGACATCGTCGTCTACCTCGCGCACAGCCGGGTCACCGAGCAGCGTGCCGCCGACCAGATGGCCATGCTGGTCAAGTACTTCGGCGACCACCCCGAGGTCGGCAAGGCCGCCCGCATGATCAGCAACGACGAGGACAACCACCTCGCCTACTGCCACGAGGAATTGCTGCGCCTCGCCCGCGAGGGACACGGCCCCGCCATCCAGCGGGTCCTGCGCGAGAGCGCCCTGGTCGAGATCTCCGTCTACCGCGACGTCAGCCTCGCCGTCATGGACCACATGGGCCGGCTGCTGCGCTGGCCCGCGCCGAAGGCCGCCGCGCTCGTCGCCGGGATCCGCGGGATGTACGCGTACGAGCGGTTCAGCGGCTGGCACCGGATGGTCGACCTGCGCCCGCCGGAGCGGCGAAACGCCCTGGGCGGCGCCGCGGCTTCCGCGCCCGGGTTCGCCTGAGGCCGATCCGCTCCGATCCGCCCCGGCCTGGCCTGGCCCGCCCGGACCCGCGGGGCTACAGCCAGCCGCGGCGCTTGAACATCCGGTGCAGACCCAGGCACAGCGCGGCCATCAGCACCACCACCGCCGGGTAGCCCCAGTCCTGCTTGAGCTCCGGCATGTGCTCGAAGTTCATCCCGTAGATCCCCGCGACCATCGTGGGGACCGCCGCCATCGCCGCCCACGCCGAGATCTTGCGCATGTCGTCGTTCTGCCGGACGCCCATCTGCGCCAGGTGCGCGGCCAGCGCGTCCGAGAGCAGCCGGTCCAGGCCCTCGATGTACTCGTTCGCCTTCGTCAGGTGGTCCGCGACGTCGCGGAAGAACGGCTGGGAGTGCTCGTGCACGAAGGGCACGGTCCCGGAGGCCAGGCGGTCCATCGGCTGCAGCAGGGGGCTGGTGGCCCGGCGGAACTCCAGGACCTGCCGCTTGAACCCGTAGATCCGCGCGGCGGTGTTCTTGGTGTCCGCGGCGTTCGGTGCGAAGACCTCCGCCTCCAGCTCCTCCAGGTCGGCCTGGAGCTCGGCGGCCACCTCGATGTAGTGGTCCACCACCGCGTCGGACACCGCGTACAGCACCGCCGTCGGGCCGTGCCTGAGCACGTCGGGCTCCTGCTCCAGCCTGCGTCGTACGGCGGCCAGCGCGGCCCCCTCGCCGTGCCGGACGGTGACCACGAAGGAGTCGCCGATGAACACCATCAGCTCGCCCGCGGTGACCGTGTCCGTGTCGTCGTCGTACATCACCGGCTTGAGGACCACGAAGAGCGAGTCGTCGTACACCTCCAGCTTCGGACGCTGGTGCGCGGTCAGCGCGTCCTCCACCGCCAGCTGGTGCAGGCCGAACTCGTGGCTGACGTGCTCGAATTCCTTCTCCGTCGGCTCGTGCATGCCGACCCACAGGAAGGCGTCACCGGTCGCCCGGGCCTCGTCGAGGGCATCGGAGAAGTCCCCGGGAGCCTCGGAGCGGCGGCCGTTGCGGTACATCGCGCAGTCGACAATCACGCGGGGCATTCTCCCCTGCCCGCGGCCCGCCCGCACACCGGCGTCACCGCATACGCTTGCGCCATGGCCACGCTGATCCTCGTACGACACGGGCGTTCCACCGCCAACACCGCAGGGCTGCTCGCCGGATGGACCCCCGGAGTCGCCCTCGACGAGCGCGGCAACGAGCAGGCCGCGGCGCTGCCCGCACGCCTCGCCGCAGTGCCGCTCGCCGCCGTCGTCAGCAGCCCGCTCCAGCGCTGCCGGGAGACCACGGCCCCGCTGCTGGCCGCCCGCCCCGAGCTCGCGACGCACACCGACGAGCGGATCGGCGAGTGCCACTACGGCGACTGGTCGGGCCGCAAACTCTCCGAGCTCTCCGAAGAACCCCTCATGAAGATCGTCCAGCAGCACCCGTCGGCCGCGGCCTTCCCCGGCGGCGAGTCCATGCGGGCCATGCAGGCGCGGGCGGTGGACTGCGTACGGGACTGGAACGCGCGGATCGAGGAGGAGCACGGCGCCGACGCCGTCTTCCTGATGTGCTCGCACGGGGACATCATCAAGTCCCTTGTCGCCGACGCCCTGGGCATGCACCTGGACCTCTTCCAGCGCATCCACGTCGAGCCCTGCTCGGTCACCGCGATCCGCTACACGCCGACCCGGCCGTTCCTGCTCCGGCTCGGCGACACCGGGGACTTCGGGTCGTTCGCGCCGCGCGAACACCCCGCCGCACCCGGCGCCGCCTCGGACGAAGAGACCGAAGGCACCGGGAACGCCGTGGTGGGAGGCGGCGCGGGCGCGGTGTGATCGAACGGCGCAGTAGGGTGGACGGGCCAACCCAAGGGCGCAGCCTGCCCCTGCCTCCCCCAGACTCCGTCCGGGGGCACCCCCGAGCTTGGAGACTGGACGTGCCCCGTCAGGTGTTCCTCTACGACCCCCCGGACCGCTTCGTGGCCGGGACGGTCGGTCTGCCCGGACGCCGTACGTTCTTCCTGCAGGCCTCCTCCGGTCCCCGGGTCACCAGCGTCTCCCTGGAGAAGACCCAGGTCGCAGCGCTCGCCGAGCGGATGGACGAGCTGCTGGACGAGGTCGTGCGGCGCACCGGGGGCAATGCCCCGGTCCCGGCCATGGCCCCCGCCGAGGCCGCCGACACCGCGCCCCTGGACGTCCCCGTCGAGGAGGAGTTCCGCGTCGGCACCATGGCCCTGGCCTGGGACGGCGAGGAACAGCGCATGATCGTCGAGGCGCAGGCCCTGGTGGAGCTCGACGCCGACTCGGACGAGGACCTCGCCGAGGCGGAGGAGCGGCTGCTCCAGGACGAGGAGAACGGCCCGCCGATGCTGCGGGTCCGCCTCAGCGGCGCCCAGGCCCGGGCCTTCGCCAAGCGGGCCCTGGACGTGGTCAACGCGGGCCGGCCGCCGTGCCCGCTGTGTAGCCTGCCGCTGGACCCCGAGGGGCACGTCTGCCCGCGCCAGAACGGCTACCGGCGCCAGGCGTGAGTGCCACGGGGGAGCTGGAGGAACTGCTCGCCGAGGGCGAGCTGACCGTCGTCGGCCGGATCCGCGAGGCGTCCAACGCCGTACTGCTGTGCACCGTCGCGTACGAGGGCGTGAGCGCCGACTGCGTGTACAAGCCGGTCAAGGGCGAGCGGCCGCTGTGGGACTTCCCCGACGGGAACCTCGCCCAGCGCGAGGTCGCCGCCTACCTGGTCTCCGAGGCCACGGGGTGGGGGCTGGTCCCGCCGACCGTGCTGCGCGACGGGCCGTACGGCGAGGGCATGGTCCAGCAGTGGATCGAGTCGGGCGGGCCCGGTGAGCCGGGCGACGCCGCCGGGTCCGATGCCGCCGCCGGGTCCGACGCCGACGCCGACGCCGACTCCGGCTCCGGCTCCGACGCCGGGTCCCCGCAGGCGGGGCTGCTCGCGCTCGTGGACGGCGAGGAGGCGGGCGAGGGCTGGAAGCCGATCGCCTTCGCCGAGGTGGGGGAGGGCCGCACCGCCCTGCTCGTCCACGCAGACGACCCCAGGCTGCGCCGGCTCGCCGTCCTCGACGCCGTGATCAACAACGGCGACCGCAAGGGCGGCCACCTGCTGCCCGCGCCCGACGGCCGGCTCTACGCCATCGACCACGGAGTGACCTTCCACACCGAGGACAAGCTGCGCACCCTGCTGTGGGGCTGGGCGGGGGAGCCGCTGACGGACGAGGCCCGCGAGGTGCTGGCCGCTCTGGCGGCCCGGCTGGCCGACGGGGAGCCCCTGGCCACCCGGCTGGGTGAACTGATCACCCCGGTCGAGCTGGGCGCCGTACGGGGCCGTGTGGCCCGGCTGCGGGCCTTGGGCGTGCACCCCCAGCCGTCCGGTCAGTGGCCCGCGATCCCCTGGCCACCGGTCTGAACCAGCCATGTGCGGCTCGCACAGAACCGGCCAGATCGCAAGAGCGCGGATCAGGCCAACAGTGCAGGTCCGGTTCGTTTGATGAACACGCGTCCGGTTACGCTCGAGACATGCATGCCTGGCCCGCTTCTGAGGTCCCCGCCCTGCCTGGCAAGGGCCGCGACCTCCAGATCCACGACACCGCGACCCAGGGGACGATCACCCTCGCCCCCGGTCCCGTCGCCCGTATCTACGTCTGCGGAATCACCCCGTACGACGCGACCCACATCGGTCACGCGGCGACCTACAACGCGTTCGACCTCGTGCAGCGCGTGTGGCTCGACACCAAGCGGCAGATTCACTACGTCCAGAACGTGACGGACGTCGACGACCCCCTGCTGGAGCGTGCGCTGCGCGACAACCAGGACTGGACCGAGCTCGCCGAACGCGAGACGGCCCTCTTCCGCGAGGACATGACCGCCCTGCGGATGCTGCCGCCGCAGCACTACATCGGAGCCGTCGAGGCCATACCGGGCATCGTGCCGCTGGTGGAGCGGCTGCGGGACGCGGGCGCCGCCTACGACCTCGACGGCGACGTCTACTTCTCGGTGGAGTCCGACCCGCACTTCGGCGGGGTCTCCCACCTCGACGCCGAGGCGATGCGCCTGCTGTCGGCGGAGCGCGGCGGGGACCCGGAGCGCCCGGGCAAGAAGAACCCGCTCGACCCGATGCTGTGGATGGCCGCCCGTGAGGGCGAGCCGAGCTGGGACGGCGCCTCGCTGGGGCGCGGCCGGCCCGGCTGGCACATCGAGTGCGTGGCCATCGCCCTGGACCACCTGGGCATGGGCTTCGACATCCAGGGCGGCGGCTCGGACCTGGCGTTCCCGCACCACGAGATGGGCGCCTCGCACGCGCAGGCACTGACGGGCGAGTTCCCGATGGCCAAGGCGTACGTGCACGCGGGCATGGTCGCCCTGCACGGCGAGAAGATGTCGAAGTCCAAGGGCAACCTGGTCTTCGTGTCCGCCCTGCGGCGCGCGGGTGTCGACCCGGCGGCGATCCGCCTCGCGCTGCTGTCCCACCACTACCGCGCCGACTGGGAGTGGACGGACGACGTCCTCGCCGAGGCGCAGGCCCGCCTGGAGCGGTGGCGTGCGGCCGTGTCCCGCCCGGACGGAGTGCCGGCGGACGCCCTGGTCGAGGAGGTCCGTGAGGCCCTCTCCCGCGACCTGGACGCCCCTGCCGCGCTGGCAGCCGTGGACCGCTGGGCCGAGCTCCAGCTCGCCTCGGACGCGGACCCGGACGTGGAGGCGGACGACGAGTCGGCCCCGGGTCTGGTCTCCCGCACGGTGGACGCCCTGCTGGGCGTGGCGCTGTAACGCTCCACACGGACACGCAGAACGCCTGAGGGGCCGCGCATGCGCGGCCCCTCAGGCGTTTTCGGTCACCCGGCTACGCCTCCGGGGGCGTCCCGTCCTCGTCCGGGGCGGTGGACGGGGGCTCCTCGGGGGGCTCCGGGTCCGTCTTGCGCTTCGGCGGGAGGGGCAGGCCGCCGGAGGTGTCCCGGAGGTACGAGCCGTCGCCCGGCTCCGGGGTGGCGGACGGGTCGCGGCGGCGCAGGTACCGCTCGAACTCCCGCGCGATGGCGTCGCCCGAGGCCTCCGGGAGGTCCGCCGTGTCGCGCGCTTCCTCGAGCGTCTGGACGTACTCCGCCACCTCGCTGTCCTCGGCGGCCAGTTGGTCCACGCCGAGCTGCCACGCCCGCGCGTCCTCGGGGAGTTCGCCCAGCGGGATCCGGATGTCGATCAGATCCTCCAGCCGGTTCAGCAAGGCCAGCGTCGCCTTCGGGTTCGGCGGCTGCGACACGTAGTGCGGCACCGCAGCCCACAGCGACACCGCCGGAACCCCCGCGTGCGTGCACGCCTCCTGGAGCACGCCCACGATCCCCGTCGGGCCCTCGTACTTCGTCTCCTCCAGGTCCATCGTCCGCGCCAGGTCCGCGTCCGAGGTCACCCCGCTCACCGGCACCGGCCGCGTGTGAGGGGTGTCGCCGAGCAGCGCGCCCAGGATGACCACCATCTCCACGCCCAGTTCGTGCGCGAAGCCGAGGATCTCGTTGCAGAACGACCGCCACCGCATGGACGGTTCGATCCCGCGCACCAGCACCAGGTCCCGCGGCTTGGCACCGCCGATCCGGACCACCGACAGCCGCGTCGTCGGCCACGTGATCTTCCGTACCCCGTTGTCCAGCCACACCGTCGGCCGGTTGACCTGGAAGTCGTAGTAGTCCTCGGCGTCCAGAGCCGCGAAGACCTCGCCCTTCCACTCCCGGTCCAGGTGCGCGACCGCACCGGAGGCCGCGTCACCCGCGTCGTTCCAGCCCTCGAACGCGGCCACCATGACCGGGTCGATCAGCTCGGGCACGCCCTCAAGCTCGATCACCCAGGTCTCCTTCCGAAGTTCCCTTGCGTACGTGGGTCAGCCTAAGCCTTGATACGACACCAACCACAGCCCACGACAGAGGGGCGGTTCCCCTCGGAACCGCCCCTCTGCCCACCTGCCGAGCCTGCTATGCCTTGCGGCCCAGCATGTCCTCGACCCGGCCGCGGACCTCTTCGTTGTCCAGGCCCCGGATCGTGACCGTCGTACGGCGGCGCAGCACGTCGTCGACCGTCTCGGCCCACTCGTTGTCCCGGGCGTAGGCGACCTGCGCCCAGATCTCCGGACCGTCCGGGTGGATGCGCTCGGCCAGCGCCGGGTCCTCGTTCGCCAGGCGCGCGATGTCGAAGGCCAGCGAGCCGTAGTGCGAGGCCAGGTGGCGCGCGGTCAGCGGGTCCATCCGGGCACCCGGCTCATGGTCCACCAGCAGCCGGTGCGCGACCGCGTTGGGGTTGGCGACACCGGGCAGCGCGATCCGGCGCACCAGCGACTTGACCGGCTCCATGTCCTCGGTCAGCGGGCTGCCCGGGAGCTTCGCCAGCTTGTCCATGACCACGCGGCCGATGTGGCGGTACGTGGTCCACTTGCCGCCGGCCACGGACAGCATGCCGCCCGCGCCCTCGGAGACGACCGTCTCGCGCTTGGCCTTCTCGACGCCGCCGGGACCGCCGGGCAGCACCCGCAGGCCCGCGAAGGCGTACGTCATCAGCGAGCGGTCGAGGTCGGCGTCCTTCACCGAGAAGGCCGCCTCGTCCAGGATCTGCTGGATGTCGGCCTCGGTGGCACGCACGTCCGCCGGGTCGCCCTCGTACACCTCGTCGGTGGTGCCGAGCAGCAGCTGGTCCTCCCACGGCAGGGCGAAGGTGATGCGGTACTTGTCGATCGGGGTGGCCATGGCGGCCTTCCACGGCGACTTGCGCTTCATCACGATGTGCGCGCCCTTGGAGAGGCGGATCGACGGCATCGAGTGCTTGTCTTCCATGCGCCGCAGGTGGTCCACCCACGGGCCGGTGGCGTTGAGCACGACGCGCGCGTCCACTCCGAACTCGGTGCCGTCGAGACGGTCCTTGAGCTCGGCGCCGGAGACCCGGCCGCGCGTCATGCGCAGGCCGGTGACCTCGGCGTGGTTGAGGACGACCGCGCCGGACTCGACGGCCGCGCGGACCGTCATGACGGCGACGCGGGAGTCGTTCATCTGGTGGTCGTAGTAGACGGCCACGGCCTTGAGGTTGTCCGTCTTCAGACCCGGGTTGTCGGCGGCGGCACGGGCCGGCGATATGACCTTGCCCATGCCGTCGCCGAAGGCGGACAGCGCCGAGTACGCGAACACGCCCGCGCCCAGCTTCGCGGCGCCGACCGGCCCGCCCTTGTACACCGGGAGGTAGAAGGTGAGCGGGTTGACCAGGTGCGGGGCCACGTCCTTGGCCAGCACCCGGCGCTCGTGGTGGTTCTCGGCGACCAGCTTGACCGCGCCGGTCTGCAGGTAGCGCAGGCCGCCGTGGACGAGCTTGGAGGAGGCCGAGGAGGTGGCGCCGGCGAAGTCGCCGGCGTCCACCATGGCGACCCGCAGACCCGACTGCGCGGCGTGCCAGGCCACCGAGGTGCCCAGGATTCCACCGCCGATGACCAGCAGGTCGTACGTGGCCTTCGCCAGCTGCTCACGGGTCTCGGCGCGGCTCGCGTTCGAGCCGGCGGTCGGGTGCGTGCCCAGTGCGGTCACGCTCTGCAGGCTGCTCATATCCCTTGCTCCTACTTACTCGTCGATTGCGCCGGCTGTGCGGTCAGCTGGCGTCTTCGTCGTCGACCCAGCCCATGGACCGCTCGACGGCCTTGAGCCAGCTCTTGTATTCGCGGTCCCGCTGCTCGGCGGGCATCCGCGGGGTCCACTCCGCCGCGCGGCGCCAGTTGGCGCGCAGGGCGTCGGTGTCGGGCCAGAAGCCGACGGCCAGGCCGGCGGCGTAGGCGGCGCCGAGGCAGGTGGTCTCGGCGACCATCGGGCGCACCACGGGGGCGTCCAGGAAGTCCGAGAGCGTCTGCATCAGCAGGTTGTTGGAGGTCATGCCGCCGTCGACCTTGAGGGCGGTGAGCTCGACGCCCGAGTCCTTGGTCATGGCGTCGGTGATCTCGCGGGTCTGCCAGGCGGTGGCCTCCAGGACGGCACGGGCGATGTGCGCCTTGGTGACGTACCGGGTGAGGCCGGTGATCACACCGCGGGCGTCGGAGCGCCAGTACGGGGCGAACAGGCCGGAGAAGGCCGGCACGAAGTACGCGCCGCCGTTGTCCTCGACGGAGGAGGCGAGGGTCTCGATCTCGGCCGCGGACTTGATCAGGCCCATCTGGTCGCGCATCCACTGGACGAGCGAGCCGGTGACGGCGATGGAGCCCTCCAGCGCGTAGACCGGCTTCTCGTCGCCGATCTGGTAGCCGACCGTGGTCAGCAGGCCGCTGTAGGAGTTGATGATCTTGTCGCCGGTGTTCATCAGCATGAACGTGCCGGTGCCGTACGTGGACTTCGCCTCGCCCTCGGCGAAACAGGTCTGGCCGAACAGCGCGGCCTGCTGGTCACCGAGCGCCGAGGCGACCGGGACGCCGGCGAGGACGCCCTCCTTGACGTGGCCGTAGACCTCGGCGGAGGACTTGATCTCCGGGAGGACGTTGAGCGGGACGCCCATGGACTCGGCGATCTTGTCGTCCCAGGCCAGGGTGTGCAGGTTCATCAGCATGGTGCGCGAGGCGTTGGTGACGTCGGTGACGTGGGCACCGCCCTCGGCGCCGCCCGTGAGGTTCCAGATCACCCACGAGTCCATGGTGCCGAAGAGGATGTCGCCGGCCTCGGCACGCTCGCGCAGGCCCTCGACGTTGTCGAGCAGCCAGCGGACCTTGGGACCGGCGAAGTAGCTCGCCAGCGGCAGGCCGGTCTCGCGGCGGAAGCGGTCCTGGCCGACGTTGCGGCCGAGTTCCTTGCACAGGCCGTCGGTGCGGGTGTCCTGCCAGACCAGCGCGTTGTGGACCGGCTCGCCGGTGTTCCTGTCCCACAGGAGGGTGGTCTCGCGCTGGTTGGTGATGCCGACGGCCTTGACGTCCGCCGCGGTGATCTCGGCCTTGGCCATCGCGCCGGCGACGACCTCCTGCACGTTGGTCCAGATCTCGGCGGCGTCGTGCTCCACCCAGCCCGGCTTCGGGAAGATCTGCTCGTGCTCCTTCTGGTCGACGGCGACGATGCGCCCGTCGCGGTCGAAGACGATGCAGCGGGAGGAGGTGGTGCCCTGGTCGATCGCGGCGATGAAGGGGCCGGTGCTGCTGGTCATGATGGCTGCTCCTGGCAGGTCTCTAGGTAGGCAGATTCAGGTGCGGTGCGGATCTTGCGAACGCGGCCGGTGCTGATCAGGCGAACGCGATGTTGTACAGACCGCCGGCGGCGAGGGCACCGACGAGCGGGCCGACCACCGGGATCCAGGAGTATCCCCAGTCCGAGCCGCCCTTGTTGGGCAGCGGCAGCAGGGCGTGCACGATGCGCGGACCGAGGTCGCGCACCGGGTTGATGGCATAGCCGGTCGGGCCGCCGAGCGACAGGCCGATGCCGACGACGACGAACGAGGTGATCAGGACACCGATGACACCGAGGCCCTTGCCGTCGTCCTGGAGGCCCTGGGTGAGGATGGCCAGGACCAGGACGGCGGTGCCTATGATCTCGGTGGCGAGGTTCTGGACGACATTACGGATCTCGGGGCCCGTGGAGAAGACGCCGAGCACCGGACCGGCCACATCGTGCGGGTGCGGGTCCTCGGGACCCAGCTTGGCGTCGCGGATGTGCTCCGGGTCCGCCAGGTGCACGCGGAACTGGCCGTAGTACGTGACCCACATCAGGACCGCGCCGAGCATCGCGCCGAGCAGCTGGCCGGCGAGGTAGACCGGCACGTCATTCCACTCGCCGGTCTTGACGGCGAGGCCGACGGTGACCGCGGGGTTGAGGTGCGCGCCGGAGAGCGGCGCGGAGACGTACGCGGCTATCAGGACGGCGAAGCCCCAGCCGAACGTGATGGCCAGCCAGCCCGCGTTGCGGGCCTTGGAGCTCTTGAGGGTCACGGCGGCGCACACGCCACCACCGAGCAGTGTGAGCAGGGCGGTACCGATGGTCTCGCCGATGAAGATGTCGGAGCTGGACACCCGCGACTCCTTTGTCGTTCAGGGGGTGAGCGGTCACCGGTCCCGTCCGGCGGCCCGCGCACTCGGTGAGTGCTGCACCGGTCCTTGGCCTCGCCCTACCCTAACGCGTTTGCCGTTAGGTGTTCGACAATGCCGACCGGTGAACGGCAGTTTTCCGCTGAAGTGAAGAAGGCGTCAAGGGTTGGCCAGGCCAAAGTGTCGGATCGTTACCACGCGGTGCGATCGAACAAATCCGGCCATCCGATGGCCGGGATATGGCGAAAAGAGGGCAGAAAGAGGCCAGGAACTGGCCTTAAAGGGCCTATAGGGGGCTCAGAACCGGCCCGCGCCGAGATCGCGTGAAACCGCACGCGCACAGTCCCGCACGGACGCCACGAGCGCCGCCCGGGGCTCCCCGGACTCCCCGCAGACCCGCTCCACGGCGCCCGCGACCGCCACCGCGCCGACCGGCATGCGGCGCCGGTCGTGTATGGGCGCGGCCACCGAGGCGATGCCGTCCCAGGTCTCCTCGACATCCGCGGCCCAGCCGCGGGCCCGCGTCAGCTCCAAGACCTCTTCGAACCCCGCGGCGTCGGTGACCGTGCGCGGGGTGAACGCCTCGCGCTCCACCTCCATGGCCTGGGTGTGCGCGACCGGGTCGTACGCCGCCAGGACCTTGCCCAGCGCCGTGGAGTGCAGCGGCTGCATGGCCCCCACCTCCAGCACCTGGCGGCTGTCGTCGGGCCGGAACACGTGGTGCATGATCAGCACCCCGCTCTTGTGCAGCACCCCCACGTACACGCTCTCGCCGCTCGCGCGCGCCAGGTCGTCCGTCCACACCAGGGCCCGGGCGCGCAGCTCGTGCACGTCCAGGTAGCTGTTGCCCAGGCGCAGCAGCTCCGCGCCGAGCTGATAGCGCCCGGAGGCCGGGTCCTGCTCCACGAAGCCCTCGGCCTGCAGGGTGCGCAGGATCCCGTGGGCCGTGCCCTTGGCCAGACCCAGGGACGACGCCACGTCCGACAGTCCCAGCCGGCGCTCGCCGCCCGCCAGGAGCCGCAGCATCGCAGCGGCTCGTTCGAGCGACTGGATGTTCCGTGCCATCGCGCAGCCTCCTGCTGACGTAGTTCGACAATGCTGAACAGTATCGGTCGATGTCGACCCTTTGCACCGTGGGAGAAGCATTCGAGCCCGTTCCCGGGGCAGGACGGCTCCCCGCCACCTGCCGGACACCCCTGGCACAGAATGCCGTCCGCCACGTGGGACGCCCCCACCGGGGCCGCCACCACGCGGTTACGCTGACCGCGTGCACCCTTGACACAGAGGGGGTGCAAAGCCGACAGCCGTCGCATCCCAGGGAGCACAACCATGGCCTCGCTGCCGAACCCGCCCGCTGACACCCAGACCCGGGCCGATGCCCTCCGAGAGGCACTGGCGACCCGTGTGGTCGTCGCCGACGGGGCCATGGGAACGATGCTCCAGGCGCAGGACCCCTCGATGGCGGACTTCCAGCAGCTCGAGGGCTGCAACGAGGTCCTCAACGTCACCCGGCCCGACATCGTGCGCTCGGTCCACGAGGCGTACTACTCGGTGGGCGTGGACTGCGTCGAGACCAACACCTTCGGCGCGAACTACGCGGCCCTCGCCGAGTACGACATCGCCGAACGCAACTTCGAGCTCTCCGAGGCCGGCGCCCGCATCGCCCGCGAGGTCGCCGACGAGTTCACCGCCTCCACCGGACAGCAGCGCTGGGTGCTCGGCTCCATCGGCCCCGGCACCAAGCTGCCGACCCTGGGCCACATCACCTACGCGCAGATCCGCGACGCCTACCAGATCAACGCCGAGGGCCTGATCTCCGGCGGCGCCGACGCGCTGCTCGTCGAGACCACCCAGGACCTCCTGCAGACCAAGTCCTCCATCATCGGCGCCCGCCGCGCCATGGAGCGGCTCGGCGTCTCGGTCCCGCTGATCTGCTCCGTCACCGTCGAGACCACCGGCACCATGCTGCTCGGCTCCGAGATCGGCGCCGCCCTGACGGCCCTGGAGCCGCTCGGCATCGACATGATCGGCCTGAACTGCGCGACCGGCCCCGCCGAGATGAGCGAGCACCTGCGCTACCTCGCGCGCAACGCCCGCATCCCGCTCTCCTGCATGCCCAACGCCGGCCTGCCCATCCTCACCAAGGACGGCGCGCACTACCCGCTGACCGCCCCCGAGCTCGCCGACGCCCAGGAGACCTTCGTCCGCGAGTACGGGCTCTCCCTGGTCGGCGGCTGCTGCGGCACCACCCCCGAGCACCTGCGCCAGGTCGTGGAGCGGGTCCGCGGCACCGCCGTCACCGAGCGCACCCCCCAGCCCGAGCCCGGCGCCGCCTCGCTCTACCAGACCGTGCCGTTCCGCCAGGACACCTCGTTCATGGCGATCGGCGAGCGCACGAACGCCAACGGTTCGAAGAAGTTCCGCGAGGCCATGCTGGAAGCCCGCTGGGACGACTGCGTGGAGATGGCGCGCGACCAGATCCGCGAGGGCGCGCACATGCTCGACCTCTGCGTGGACTACGTCGGCCGCGACGGCGTCGCCGACATGCAGGAGCTCGCCGGCCGCTTCGCGACCGCCTCCACGCTGCCGATCGTCCTGGACTCCACCGAGGTTCCCGTCCTCCAGGCGGGCCTGGAGAAGCTGGGCGGCCGCGCCGTCATCAACTCCGTGAACTACGAGGACGGCGACGGCCCCGAGTCCCGCTTCGCCAAGGTCACCGGCCTCGCCCGGGAGCACGGCGCCGCGCTCATCGCGCTGACCATCGACGAGGAGGGCCAGGCCCGCACCGTCGAGCACAAGGTCGCCATCGCCGAACGCCTGATCGACGACCTCACGGGGAACTGGGGGATCCGCGAGTCGGACATCCTCATCGACACCCTGACCTTCACCATCTGCACCGGCCAGGAGGAGTCCCGCAGGGACGGCATCGCCACGATCGAGTCGATCCGCGAGCTCAAGCGCCGCCACCCGGACGTCCAGACCACCCTCGGCCTGTCGAACATCTCCTTCGGCCTCAACCCGGCCGCCCGCGTCCTGCTGAACTCCGTCTTCCTCGACGAGTGCGTCAAGGCCGGCCTGGACTCCGCCATCGTCCACGCCTCCAAGATCCTGCCGATCGCCCGGTTCGACGAAGAGCAGGTCACCACCGCCCTCGACCTGATCCACGACCGGCGCGCCGAGGGCTACGACCCGCTCCAGAAGCTGATGGCGCTGTTCGAGGGCGTCAACACCAAGTCGATGAAGGCCGGCCGCGCCGAGGAACTCCTCGCCCTGCCGCTGGACGAGCGGCTCCAGCGCCGCATCATCGACGGCGAGAAGAACGGCCTGGAGACCGACCTCCACGAGGCCCTGCAGACCCGCCCCGCCCTCGACATCGTCAACGACACCCTCCTGGAGGGCATGAAGACGGTCGGGGAGCTCTTCGGCTCCGGCCAGATGCAGCTGCCCTTCGTCCTGCAGTCCGCCGAGGTCATGAAGACGGCCGTCGCCTACCTCGAACCGCACATGGAGAAGACCGATGACGAGGGCAAGGGCACCATCGTGCTCGCCACCGTCCGCGGCGACGTCCACGACATCGGCAAGAACCTCGTCGACATCATCCTGACCAACAACGGCTACAACGTCGTCAACATCGGCATCAAGCAGCCGGTCTCCGCGATCCTCGAAGCCGCGCAGGAGCACAAGGCCGACGTCATCGGCATGTCCGGCCTCCTCGTGAAGTCCACCGTGATCATGAAGGAGAACCTTCAGGAGCTCAACCAGCGCAAGCTGGCCGCCGACTACCCGGTGATCCTGGGCGGCGCCGCCCTGACCCGCGCCTACGTCGAGCAGGACCTCCACGAGATCTACGAGGGCGAGGTCCGCTACGCCCGCGACGCCTTCGAGGGCCTGCGCCTGATGGACGCCCTCATCGCCGTCAAGCGCGGCGTCCCCGGCGCCAGCCTGCCCGAGCTCAAGCAGCGCCGCGTCGCCAGGCGTGACGCTCCGGCCGTCCCGGCGGACGAGCCGCAGGAGTCCGGCGGCCGCTCCGACGTCGCCACCGACAACCCCGTCCCCACCCCGCCGTTCTGGGGCACCCGCGTGGTCAAGGGCATCCCGCTCAAGGACTACGCCTCCTGGCTCGACGAGGGCGCCCTGTTCAAGGGCCAGTGGGGCCTCAAGCAGGCCCGCGCGGGCGGAGCGACGTACGAGGAGCTCGTCGAGACCGAGGGCCGGCCGCGGCTGCGCGGCCTCCTGGACAAGCTGCACACCGAGAACCTGCTGGAAGCGGCCGTGGTCTACGGGTACTTCCCCTGCGTCTCCAAGGGCGAGGACCTGATCATCCTCGACGAACAGGGCAACGAGCGGACCCGCTTCACCTTCCCGCGCCAGCGCCGCGGCCGCCGCCTGTGCCTCGCCGACTTCTTCCGCCCGGAGGAGTCCGGCGAGATTGACGTCGTCGGCCTCCAGGTCGTCACCGTGGGCTCGAAGATCGGCGAGGCCACGGCCAAGCTGTTCGAGTCCGACTCCTACCGCGAGTACCTGGAACTGCACGGACTGTCCGTCCAGCTCGCCGAGGCCATGGCCGAGTACTGGCACGCCCGCGTCCGCGCCGAGCTCGGATTCGGCGGCGAGGACCCGGCCCAGGTCGCGGACATGTTCGACCTGAAGTACCGCGGCGCCCGCTTCTCGCTGGGCTACGGCGCCTGCCCCGACCTGGAGGACCGCGCCAAGATCGCCGATCTGCTCCAGCCGGAGCGGATCGGGGTCCACCTGTCGGAGGAATTCCAGCTCCACCCGGAGCAATCCACCGACGCCCTTGTGATTCACCACCCGGAAGCGAAGTATTTCAACGCACGCTGAGGCGGGCCGACGTACACTTGTCGGTCCCATACAGGCCGGTCGCCTGTTCCCCCGGGCTCGTCCCGGGGGAAGGTGACCGGCCTTCTCGTCCCCTTTGAGAGGTGTGCCGAATGACCAGCACCGTCCCCGCCCCCGTCGCCCGCACGGCCGACGGGCACGCCCTGCAGGCGGTGCTGCTCGACATGGACGGCACCCTCGTCGACACCGAGGGATTCTGGTGGGAGATCGAGGCCGAGATCTTCCACGAGCTGGGCCACCGCCTCGACGAGGCCTGGCGCGACGTCGTCGTGGGCGGCCCCATGAGCCGCAGCGCGGCCTTCCTGATCGAGTCCACCGGCGCCGCCATCACCCTCGCCGAGCTCAGCGTCCTGCTCAACGAGCGCTTCGAGGCCCGCATCGCCGACCGCGTGCCCCTCATGCCCGGCGCCGAGCGGCTGCTGAGCGAGCTGGCCCGGCACAACGTGCCCACCGCCCTCGTCTCCGCCTCGCACCGCCGCGTCATCGACCAGGTCCTGCTCACCCTCGGGCGCGACCGCTTCACGATGACGATCGCCGGCGACGAGGTGGCGCGCACCAAGCCGCACCCCGACCCGTACCTGCACGCCGCCGCGGCCCTCGGCGCGCACCCCTCGCGCTGCGCCGTCATCGAGGACACCGCCACCGGCGTGGCAGCCGCCGAGGCGGCGGGCTGCCGCGTCGTCGCCATCCCCTCGGTGGGCCGGATCGAGGCCGCCCCGGGCCGCACCGTCGTGCGCTCGCTGGAAGACGTGGACCTGTCCTTCCTGCGCTCCCTCATCACTCCGATGAACTGACCGCACACGCTCCGTCCCGAACGGAACGCCCGCGGGACCCAGGTCCCGCGGGAGGATGTTCCGTAAAGGGCTCCGGAGGCTGAAATTCCATCCTTTCCGCGGCAGTTGTCCCGGGTGACCTTCGTCACCGTCGGGGCCCCCGCGAGGCGTGCCCGAAGGCCGCCGGGGCTTCCCTTGTGTCCGGATTGATCAGCACCTGACCGAATCTGTGAACGCCCCCGCATGAACAGCCCGTCCGCTCCCATCACGGTGCGATTACGCCCCAAGTCCTGCCAGTTCCAGCCATCCCGTCCAGGGCCACTAATGTCGATCCGGGCACCGCGCCGCACCTCAGCCTTTCCGGACACACACCCCTGTTCCGGAATCGCGTGGACCGATCGTCACAACACCGGCCCGATCGTTCCGCCCTGAACGGGCGACCGTCGCGAAGTGCCCTCAACGCCGCTTTGAGCAAGTGCCGGTTACAGGGAGTACTTCCAGCATGAACCGCAAGACCATGGTGCTGACGGCCGCGGCCGGACTGCTCACCCCCGTGCTGACCGCATGCGGCAGCACGAGCGGCGGAGGAGCAGGATCCGGGGCGATCGTCGTCGGAACCACCGACCGGTTCGAGGCCGCCGACTACGCCCCCGCCCCGTTCGACCCGGCCCACGCCTACGACGCCGGCGCCTGGAACGTACTGCGCCAGACCGTCCAGACGCTGATGCACACCCCGCGCGGCGGCGGCCAGCCCGTCCCGGAAGCCGCCTCCGACTGCCGCTTCACCGACACCGGCAACGAGAGCTACCGCTGCACCCTGCGCCCCGGCCTCAAGTTCGCCTCCGGCGACCCGCTCACCGCCCAGGACGTCAAGTTCTCCCTCGAGCGCGTCCTCGCCATCAAGGACGAGAACGGCCCCTCCTCGCTGCTCTCCACCCTCGACACCATCGAGGCCAAGAGCGCCGACACCGTCGTCTTCCACCTGAAGACCCCGGACGCGACCTTCCCGTACAAGCTCTCCACCCCCGCCACCGGCATCGTCAGCGCCAAGAACTACGACGCCAAGAAGCTCCGCGAGGGCTTCGCCGTGGACGGCTCCGGCCCGTACACGATGAAGGCCGAGGTCAAGGGCAACCAGCTGGTCCGCGCCGTCTTCAACAAGAACCCGCACTACAAGGGCGACATCAAGCTCCAGAACGACAAGGTCGAACTGCGCAGCTTCGCCGACTCCGACGCCATGAACAAGGCGCTCGCCGCAGGATCCATCCAGATGGTCTCCCGCACCCTGTCGCCCGCCCAGATCACCGAGCTCTCCGCCAAGCCCCCCAAGGGCGTCAAGCTCGTCCCGATGCCCGGCCTGGAGATCCGCTACCTCGGCTTCAACACCGAGGCCCCGGTCGTCAAGGAAAAGGCCGTACGCCAGGCCCTCGCCGCGGCCGTCGACCGAGGCAGCCTCATCTCCAAGGTGTACGGCAAGTCCGCGCAGCCCCTGTACTCGCTGGTCCCCACCACCGTGACCGGCCACGTCAACTCCTTCTTCAACAAGTACGGAGAGGCCAACACCGCCAAGGCCGCCGACCTGCTGAAGGCCGCCGGGATCAAGACCCCGGTCAAGCTGACGCTGAACTACACCAACGACCACTACGGCGACGGCACCGCGGCCGAGTTCGAGGCCCTCAAGGCCCAGCTCAACTCCACCCAGCTGTTCGACATCAGCGTCCAGGGCAGCGACTGGAACGACTTCCGGCCCGCGCAGAAGAAGGGCGACTACGCCGCCTACGGGCTCGGCTGGTTCCCCGACTACCCCGACGCCGACAACTTCCTCGCCCCGTTCCTGGAGCAGGACAACTTCCTGGGCACGCCCTACGCCAACGCCATGGTGCGAGGCAAGCTCATCCCCGACTCCCGGCGCGCGGTGGACCGCAACGTCGCCGTCCCCGCGATCACGGAGATGCAGGACATCGTCGCCGAGGACGTACCCGTCCTGCCCCTGTGGCAGGGCAAGCAGTACGTCGCCGCACGCGACGGGATCACCGGAGTGGAGTGGTCGGTCAACGCCATCTCCGACCTCCAGCTGTGGGAACTCGGCCGGGGCGTCAGCGGCTGAGAACGGAAGGAACCGGCAGCGGATGTCGCGGGCCGGCGCAACGAAACAGTTCGACTGTGAAGGACGTTCGCGTGATGAGACGTAACCAGTGGTTGGCGGCCCCGCTCGGCGCTGCCACCGCCGCCGCGCTGCTCAGCGGTTGCGGTTCGACGGAGGGCTCGAACGCCGGCAGCGGCAAGGGCGTCGTCATGGGCATATCCGACAAGGTCAAGTCCACCGACCCCGCCTCGGGCTACGACCCGGGCTCCTGGCTGCTCTTCAACAACGTCTTCCAGTCGCTGCTCAGCTTCCCCAAGGGCGGCACCACGCCCGAGCCCGACGCCGCGCAGTCCTGCGCCTTCGAGGGCGGGGACAGCAAGCTCTACAAGTGCACCCTGCGCGGCGGCCTGAAGTTCAGCAACGGCCACGGCCTCACCTCGAAGGACGTCAAGTTCTCCTTCGAGCGCACGCTGAAGATCAACGACGAGAACGGCCCGGCCGTGATGCTCTCGTCGATCGCCGGCATCGACGCCCCCGATGACAAGACCGTCGTCTTCCGCCTCAAGACGTCCGACGCGACCTTCCCGAGCAAGATCGCGTCGGGCGCGGGCTCCATCGTCGACCACGCCGAGTACCCGGCCGACAAGCTGCGTACGGACGGCAAGGCGATCGGCTCCGGTGTCTACAAGCTGGACTCGATCAACGACAAGAGCGCCGGATTCTCGGTCAACGACTCCTACAGCGGCAAGGCCAAGGCGAAGAACACCGGCGTGACGCTGAAGTTCTTCGACGGCGACCAGGCCGCCCTCAAGTCGGTCCTCGAGCGCGGCGACGTGGACTTCGCCTTCCGCGGCCTGGCCGCCAAGGACATCGCCGGTCTCGCCGCGGCCAAGACCGGCGACCAGAAGGTCGACGTCGTCCAGGGCACCGGCGCCGAGGTCGAGCACATGGTCTTCAACGTCAACGACCCGGTCGTCGGCAAGCTCCCCGTCCGCAAGGCCATCGCGTACCTCGTGGACCGCGAGGCGCTCGTCAAGGACGTGTACGCCGGCACCGCCGCCCCGCTCTACTCGATCGTCCCGGCCGGCATCGCCGGACACACCACCCCCTTCTTCGACCGCTACGGCGGCAGCCCGCAGCCGGACAAGGCCAAGGCCGTCCTCAAGGCCGCCGGCATCAACGGCAAGGTCAAGCTGACCCTGTACTCCACGCCGTCGCGCTACGGACCCTCCACCGACCAGCAGTTCCAGGTCATCGCCAAGCAGCTCAACGACAGCGGCCTGTTCGAGGCCGACATGAAGTCCGTCGAGTACGAGCAGTACGAGAAGGACATCCAGGACGGCAAGTACGGCGTGTACGTGAAGGGCTGGGTGCCGGACTACCCGGACGCGGACAACTTCACGCAGCCGTTCTTCGGCCCGGACAGCGTGCTGCACAACAACTACGACAACAAGGAGATCACCGGGACGATCATCCCGTCGACCTCCGCGAAGTCGGACCGCACCTCGGCCAACACGGACTACGACCGCCTCCAGGACATCGTCGCCGACGAGGTCCCGATCCTGCCGCTGTGGCAGGGCAAGCAGTACGCGGTCACCCGGCAGAACGTGACCGGCCTGCAGTGGTCCCTCGACGCCTCGACCGTCTTCCGCTTCTGGGAGATCAGCAAGGGCTGACCCGGACACGCACACGGCAACGGGCCGGTAGCCGCGCGATGCGGCTGCCGGCCCGTCGTCGCTGCCGGCCCCGGCTACTGAGCGCCCGGGCGCACCAGACCGCTCTCGTACGCGTACACCGCGGCCTGGACCCGGTCGCGCAGGCCCAGCTTCGTCAGCACATGACCCACATGCGTCTTGACCGTCGTCTCGCTCACGAACAGGTCCGCCGCGATCTCCGCATTCGACAGACCCCGCGCCACCAGCTTCAACACCTCGACCTCGCGCTCGGTCAGCGTCCCCAGGGTGTTGGGGGCGCTCTCCTCACCCGACGGCAGGTGACCGGCGTACTTGTCCAGCAGGCGCCGCGTGATGCTCGGCGCGAGCATCGCCTCACCCCCCGCGACCACCCGGATCGCCTGGACCAGCTCATTGGCGGGAGCGTCCTTCAACAGGAAACCGCTGGCACCCGCCCGCAGCGCCTCCACCACGTACTCGTCGAGGTCGAAGGTGGTCAGCACGAGCACCTTCGCCGGACCGTCCCGGCCCGGACCCGTGATCTGCCGGGTCGCCTCCACCCCGTCCATCCGCGGCATCCGGATGTCCATCAGCACCACATCGGGCTGTAGCGCCCGCACCTGGTCCAGCGCCTGCAGACCGTCCCCGGCCTCCCCGACGACCGCCAGGTCCTGCTCGGCCTCCAGGATCATCCGGAAGCCGGTGCGCAGCAGCGGCTGGTCGTCGACCAGTAGGACGCGGATCGCCACGGGGTCTACCTCGTATTCGTCAAACGGCTTCGGCGGACCCGCCCCATTCTGCCCTGCCCCGATGATCGGGCTCCGGCGGGTCGATCAGCCTCGGTATCAGCCCTTGGTGTCAGGCCTCGGTGTCAGGCCGCGGGGTGATCATCAGAGGATAGGCCGGGGGAGTGCCGCCGAACTCCGGACACACCGCCTGATGATCACACCAACCGCACAGCTTCGTCGGCCGCGGCCGCCAGTCACCCGACAGCGTCGCCTCCCGGATCGCCTCCCACAGCGCCAGCAGCTTGCGCTCCACCCGCTCCAGATCCTCGATCACCGGGTCGTACGTCAGCACGTCCCCACTGCCCAGGTACACCAGCTGCAACCGCCGCGGCACGACCTGCTTCAGCCGCCACACCACCAGCGCATAGAACTTCATCTGGAACAACGCGCCCTCGGCGTACTCCGGCCGCGGCGCCTTGCCCGTCTTGTAGTCGACGATCCGCACCTCGCCCGTCGGCGCCACATCCACCCGGTCGATGATCCCGCGCAGCCGCAGCCCCGACTCCAGCTCCGTCTCCACGAAGAACTCCCGCTCCACCGGCTCCAGCCGCGTCGGGTCCTCCAACGTGAACCACCGGTCCACCAGCGCCTCGGCCTCCGTCAGCCACCGCGCCAGCCCCGCCCCCTCGTCCCCCGCCGGGAACAGCTCCGTCAGCTCCGGCTTCGACTCCAGCAGCCGGTCCCACTGCCCCGGGATCAGCGCCTTGGCCCGCGGCGCAGTCCGCTCCGGCGCAGGATGGTCGAAGAGCCGCTCCAGCACCGCATGCACCAGCGTCCCCCGCGTCGCCGCCGGACTCGGCTTCTCCGGCAACTTGTCGATCACCCGGAACCGGTACAGCAGCGGACACCGCATGAAATCACTCGCCCGCGACGGGGACAGCGAAGAAGGCGCCACCGCACTCGCACGCGGCGCAGCGTCGTCATCGGCTTCGGCCGGCACAGCACCGGGACTCGTCGTCATACACAAAACCCTACGACCCGCCACCGACAGCAGACGCATACCATCGACGCCAAGCCCCCTCGCACTGCATGATCGGAGCATCACACCGCGCGATCGGCGCGGCCCGACACGCGAGCGGAGACGCACGAAAACCGCCGGGGCACCCACAGCACCGGACAGCAGCGAACGAAGGACAACCGTGGCAGACACCGACGAAACCGGCGAGCGCCCCAGCCGGCGCTCCGGACCGGGCGGCGGACTCCTCATGGGCCGCCCCTTCGGCGTACCCGTCTACGTCTCGCCCAGCTGGTTCCTCGTCGCCGCCCTCATCACCTGGGTCTTCGGCGACCAGCTCGACCGGATCCTGCCCGACCTCGGACCCGCCCGCTACCTCGTCTCCCTCTTCTTCGCCGTCGCCTTCTACGCCTCCGTCCTCGTCCACGAACTCGCGCACACCATCGCCGCACTCCGCTTCAAACTGCCCGTGCGCCGCATCCAGCTCCAGTTCTTCGGCGGAGTCTCCGAGATCGAGAAGGAGTCCGAGACCCCCGGCCGCGAATTCGTCCTCGCCTTCGTCGGCCCCCTGCTCTCCCTCGTCCTCGCCGGCGCCTTCTACCTCGGCATGAAGACCGTCGACCCGGCCACCGTCCCCGGCGTCCTCCTCGCCGGCCTGATGATCTCCAACCTCCTGGTCGCCGCCTTCAACCTGCTCCCCGGCCTCCCGCTCGACGGCGGCCGCATGCTCCGCGCCGTCATCTGGGGCATCACCGGCAAACCCATGACCGGCACCATCGCCGCCGCCTGGGTCGGCCGCGGCCTCGCCGTCACCGTCCTGCTCGGCCTGCCCCTGCTGACCCACACCGGAGCCCTCGGCAACCCCGCCCAGGAAATCGGCGGCATGGACACCGTCATGGACGCCCTCCTCGCCGCGATCCTCGCCGCCATCATCTGGACCGGCGCCGGCAACAGCCTGCGCATGGCCCGACTGCGCGAACACCTCCCCGAACTGCGCGCCCGCACCCTCACCCGCCGCGCCATCCCCGTCGAGAACACCACCCCCCTCTCCGAGGCCCTGCGCCGCGCCAACGAAGCCGGAGCCCGCGCCCTCGTGGTCGTCGACGGCCACGGCGACCCCACCGCCATCGTCCGCGAAACCGCCATCGCCTCCGTCCCCGAACACCGCCGCCCCTGGGTCGCCGTCAGCACCCTCGCCCAGGACCTCACCGACGGCATGACGGTCTCCGCCGAGCTCACCGGCGAAGAACTCCTCGACCACCTCCGCGCCACCCCCGCCACCGAATACCTTGTCACCGAAACCGGCGGCGAGATCTACGGCGTGCTCTCCACCCAAGACGTCGAGAGGGCCTTCGTGAAGGCCATGGCGCGGCCCCAGTCCTGAAGCCAATACACTGGTCACATGTCCGAACCGACCGGTGCCGCCCGCCGACGCGGGCCCTTCGAGGTCGGGGACCAGGTTCAGCTCACCGACCCCAAGGGCCGCCACTACACGTTCACGCTCGAAGCCGGGAAGAATTTCCACACCCACAAGGGTTCCTTCCCGCACGACGAGCTGATCGGTGCTCCCGAGGGCAGTGTTGTCCGTACCACGGGCAACGTCGCGTACCTCGCGCTGCGTCCCCTGCTCCCCGACTATGTCCTGTCCATGCCCCGCGGTGC
Organism: Streptomyces sp. NPDC060031; assembly: GCF_042736805.1. NCBI lineage: Bacteria > Bacillati > Actinomycetota > Actinomycetes > Kitasatosporales > Streptomycetaceae > Streptomyces > Streptomyces sp. NPDC060031. The sequence continues at coordinate 3,805 of NZ_JBHWVM010000069.1, read as the reverse complement.
CGCCGTGGTCTACCCCAAGGACGCGGGCCAGATCCTGGCCTTCGCCGACATCTTCCCCGGCGCCCGCGTCGTGGAAGCAGGTGTGGGCTCCGGCTCCCTGAGCAGCTTCCTGCTGCGCGCCATCGGCGACCAGGGCATGCTCCACAGCTACGAGCGCCGCGCGGACTTCGCCGAGATCGCCACCGCCAACGTCGAGCGCTACTTCGGAGGCCCGCACCCCGCGTGGCAGCTGACCGTCGGCGACCTCCAGGACAACCTGTCCGACACCGACGTCGACCGCGTGATCCTCGACATGCTCGCCCCCTGGGAATGCCTGGAGGCCGTCTCCAAGGCACTGGTCCCCGGCGGCATCCTGTGCTGCTACGTGGCCACCACCACCCAGCTCTCGCGCACGGTGGAGTCCATCCGCGAGTTCGGCTGCTACGCCGAGCCGCAGCCCTGGGAATCGATGATCCGCAACTGGCACGTCGAGGGCCTGGCCGTCCGCCCCGACCACCGGATGATCGGCCACACCGGCTTCCTCGTCACCGCCCGCCGCCTCGCCGACGGCGTCGAGCCGCCCATGCGCCGCCGCCGCCCCTCCAAGGGCGCGTACGGCGAGGACTACGACGGCCCCGGCAGCGACCGCTCCGCGTAGCCGCACCCTTCAACACGAAGGCGCTGTGGCGCAGTTCCCCGCACGATCCGGGAACTGCGCCACAGCGCCTTTTCGTTGTCAGGGCAGCCGGGCCACCGGCCCCGGACCCGGCCGTTCCACCTCCGTGTGAGGTGTGGCACGATGCTGGCTCCCCGTCACCCTTCGCACAGGAGACACCCCGCGTGCTGCACAGCCCCGCCGAGCTGACACCACTGGAAACCCTGGCGCACACCGGCACCAGGCCCATCCACTGGCTCGCCACGGCATCCGCCATGGCCGCCGTCATCGCCGCCGCGGGACTCCTCCAGCCCGATCCCGCCACCGGCGCCACCGCGGCCCCCCTGAGCGGCCCCCGGGCGGCCGCCCCCGACGCGCACGCGGTCACGTACCCGCTGGACTGCAAGGGCGCCCCGCAGACCGTCACCGCCACCGCCGAAGGCGATCTCGACGGCGACGGCCGCCCCGAAACGGTCGCCGCCGTCCGCTGCGAAGCCGGCTCGGGGACCCCGCCGCACGCGATCTACGTACTCACCCGGGACAAAACCGAAGGCGCCCCGCCCCGCGTCGTCGCCACACTGCTCGACGCCGGCCGGCGACAGACCGCCACCGACCTCACCATCCGCGACAAAACGGTCACCGCCAGTCTCCTCGGCTACTCCGGACCCGAGGTCCCGCGCTGCTGCCCCGACAAGAAGCAGCTCGCCAAGTGGCTCTGGAGCGGCGGGAAATTCCGCCAGGAGCTTACGGACTCGAGCTCCGCAAGTGTTTGAACCCTCACTCCGCGTCGGGACCGAAGACCTCGACCCTGTCCGAAACGCGCCTTACGTGAATGCAGTCACCCGGGCATTCCTTCGCCGAGTCCACCACGTCCTGGAGCAGAACCAACGGAACCGGAGTGCTCGCCCCCGCCTCCTGCAGCAGCTCCTCGCCGACGCCCTTCACGTACGCCAGACCGTCGATGTCCAGCTCGAACACCTCCGGGGCGTACTGCACGCAGATGCCGTCACCGGTGCAGAGGTCCTGGTCGATCCACACCTCGAGCGGTTCTCCGGCCACGCCGGCACCGCTCGTGGGAGCCTCCTGCTGCACGGTCATATCTCCTGCACTTCCCTGCCCTGAGTGATCCATCCCGGACACGACTCGCAGCAAGTCGCGCGAGCCCTGACGGGTGTTGAACAGTTCGACCTTACAACCGGCCGCTTTCCGATGTTGATGGGTGGGTATTTCCTTGGCGTGAGGGAGTACGCAAGGGTGAAGATCGGACACACCTCTACCGTCTTTGTGATCTAGGGGTTTCAATCACCACCAGCCCAGGTAGGGTCAGGAAGCGTCCAGCTCCCCTTGGAGGAGGTGAGGACCGTGGCAGCCCACGACGACGACATCAACCGCGGCATCCGGCCGGGGCGAGGGTCTGAGGACCCCGCCGGCCAGGTTGCCTTTCTCGAGCAGGAAATCGCCGTCCTGCGACGTAAGCTCGCCGACTCTCCGCGACACACGAGGATTCTCGAAGAGCGGATCGTCGAGCTCCAGACAAACCTGGCCGGCGTCTCCGCGCAAAACGAGCGCCTGGCCAATACCCTCCGCGAAGCCCGCGACCAGATCGTGGCCCTCAAAGAGGAAGTAGACCGGCTCGCACAGCCGCCGGCCGGCTTCGGTGTCTTCCTGCAGACCAACGAGGACGGCACCGTCGACATCTTCACCGGCGGCCGAAAGCTCCGCGTGAACGTGAGCCCCAGCGTCGACCCGGAAGACCTCCGGCGCGGCCAGGAGGTCATGCTCAACGAAGCCCTCAACGTGGTCGAAGCCATGGCATACGAGCGGGCCGGGGACATCGTCACCCTCAAGGAGATCCTCGAGGACGGCGAGCGCGCCCTGGTCGTCGGGCACACCGACGAGGAAAGGGTGGTGAGGCTCGCCGAGCCGCTCCTGGACGTCACCATCCGCCCCGGCGACTCCCTGCTGCTCGAACCCCGCTCCGGCTACGTCTACGAGATCGTCCCCAAGAGCGAGGTCGAAGACCTCGTCCTCGAAGAGGTCCCCGACATCGACTACGACAAGATCGGCGGCCTGGGCGACCAGATCGAGCTGATCCGCGACGCCGTCGAGCTCCCGTACCTCTACCCGGACCTGTTCAAGGAACACGAACTGCGTCCCCCGAAGGGCATCCTGCTCTACGGCCCGCCCGGCTGCGGCAAGACGCTCATCGCCAAGGCCGTGGCCAACTCCCTTGCCAAGAAGGTCGCCGAAGTCACCGGCCAGGCCCAGGGGAAGTCGTACTTCCTGAACATCAAGGGCCCCGAACTCCTCAACAAGTACGTCGGCGAGACCGAGCGGCACATCCGCCTCGTCTTCCAGCGTGCCCGCGAGAAGGCGAGCGAGGGCACCCCCGTCATCGTCTTCTTCGACGAGATGGAATCCCTCTTCCGCACCCGCGGATCCGGAGTCAGCTCGGACGTGGAAAACACCATCGTCCCTCAGCTGCTCGCCGAGATCGACGGCGTGGAAGGCCTGGAGAACGTCATCGTCATCGGCGCCTCCAACCGCGAGGACATGATCGACCCGGCCATCCTGCGCCCCGGCCGGCTCGACGTGAAGATCAAGATCGAGCGCCCGGACGCCGAGGCCGCGAAGGACATCTTCGCCAAGTACCTCAAGGCCTCGCTGCCCCTGCACACGGACGACCTGTCCGAACACTCGGGCTCCCCGGCCGGCACCGTCCACAGCATGATCCAGACCGTCGTCGAGCAGATGTACGCCGAAACCGAGGAAAACCGCTTCCTCGAGGTCACGTACGCCAACGGCGACAAGGAAGTCCTCTACTTCAAGGACTTCAACTCCGGCGCAATGATCCAGAACATCGTCGACCGTGCGAAGAAGATGGCCATCAAGGCCTTCCTCGAGCACAAGCAAAAGGGCCTGCGCGTCTCCCACCTCCTCCAGGCCTGCGTGGACGAGTTCAAGGAGAACGAGGACCTGCCCAACACCACCAACCCCGACGACTGGGCCAGAATCTCCGGAAAGAAGGGCGAGCGGATCGTATTCATCCGCACACTCGTCACCGGAAAGCAAGGCGCGGACACCGGACGCTCCATCGACACGGTGGCCAACACCGGTCAGTACCTCTGACGAAGCGGGGCGGCTGCGGGTGCCCCCACCGGGGCACCCGCC
>NZ_JBHWVM010000068.1:0-44171 GCF_042736805.1 Streptomyces sp. NPDC060031 | reverse complement strand
CGTCTCCTACGACCCCTTCAACCGACCACTGGACCTGCTGAACATCCCCTGACCAGCCGGTCTACATAAGCACCGCGACTTTGAAACGCCCCTGGGCGGCGAAGGCCTGAGGCCGCCGCCCGCGGTTGGCGGGATGTTCCCAGACCATTTTGGCCATGCCATGAATCGTCGTCGGCATTCGTTTGCTCCGTTTCAGCGCCCGTCATGCGAAGGAGTGCAGCTGTTCCGGCGCCGCTCGGTACCACTTCTCGACACGCTGTGCGACCCGGGACCAGTCCAGCTCCGCGGCCGCACGTACCCCGAGCTCACTCATCCGGTTGCGGCCCGGTTCGTCGTCGAGCACGGTTCTCAGAACATGCACCAGGTCCGCCTTCGAGCCTGATGGGAAGACCCGATAGGCCTCGGGGTCGGTGACCACCGGATCGAGCGAGGCGTCCGAGGACACCACGACGGGCGTGCCCAGCGCGAGCGCCTCCAGCGCCGCCGTGGGCACGCCTTCGCCCTTCCCGGAGAGTCTGCGTGATGCGAGGACGAACACTTCGGCTCGCCGGACCAGGTCGTAGACCTTCTGCCGGTGCAGCGGACCGACCAGTTCGACTCCCGGACCCGCCGCTGCGAGCCGGTTGAGGCGGTCCCGCTCCGGGCCTTCTCCTGCGATCACCAGACGCATGCCCGGCCGACTGTGTGCCAGTTCGTGGAACGCCTCGATGAGCAGATGGTGGTTCTTCATCGGGTTCAGCGAGCCGGCGCTGACGATCAGGCCGGGCTCACGGGCCACAGCATCGGTGGGCGACGGCATGGCGGACAACTCCAGGCCGCTGGACATGGTGAGGATGCGTTCCTGGTCCACGCCACGCGCCGCGAGGTCGGCAGCGGTCGCCGACCCCAGGGCGATGAAGGCCTTCACATGCCGAAAAGCGTGCCGTGCGAGCCACTGGTGCCGGTCGGTGAGTGCCGCATGCACCGTCAGGAACAGCGGAATTCCCAGGCGTTGGCACACGGGACCCAGACCGGCGGCCTCGATGTGGTCGCCGTGGAGATGCACCAGGTCCACGTTGCGTCGGGCGGCGCAGAGGTCCTTGATCGCCGCAGCGGCTTCCGCCGCGAAGGCCAGCCGGTCGGACACCGGCCCGAGCATCCGGGACCGGGGGATCCTTCGCAGCGGCAGTTGCGTGGCTCCGACCGGTACCGTCGCCCCGTGCCGGAACGACATCGTCACCCGGTTTCCGCCACTGACCTGATGGCGCGTCAGGTGTTCGACATGGCGTTCCATTCCCCCCGGCATTGGGGGGACCCGGTAGCTCACCCGCACAATGTGCATCGTCGTGTTACTCCACCCCTCGCGTGTCGGCTCGTCACGTGACCACCGTTGCCGTCACTGCTGGCGGCCGCCCGCGACCTGGCGCGCATCGAATATCACCGAAGGAGCGCGGCGCGGCGTGCTGCCTGCCGTTCGCCTCGCCGATCCTCACCGGAACGGACCAGTGAGGGGCCACGCGGCGAAGGCTCGGGTGCCAGGTACGCGCAGGCGAGGGGCGGGGTCGCAGTGCGCGCCCCCCTCGGCGGCGTACGAACGCCGGTTACTTCACCGGCTGCGGCTCGTGGCTTGCCTCATGCCGGGACGAACACAACGCGGAACATTCTGGGCCAGAACTTCCCCGTGACCGGGAACTGGTCCGTTCCGGGGACGGCCGCGATCCCGTTCAGCGTCGGTCCCGGGACGAGTTCGTCGTCGTGCAGCAGGCCCGAGGCGTCGATGCTCACCGTCACCGTCACCGCTTCGGGCGGGGTCGATGCGCACGATCCGGTTGGTGAAGAGCACGTTCGCGTACACGGCGCCGCCGACGCACTCCAACTCGTTCAGCCCCGTCACCAGCCGGCCCCTTCGGTCACGGCGACCTCGCCCGTCTTCGCGAGCGTCCCGGGGTTACGGAACGTCAGCCGTGACGAGCCGTCGCTGGTCAGCAGCCGGTGCCGGGCCCGCTGGAGGCACCCGCCCCAGCCGTCGTCCGGGACGGGACGGGACGCGACGCAGCTCCGCGAGCGTCCTGGCATCGCGCTCGATGGCGGTCCGGTTCCGCCAGGTGAGCTGCCACAGGGTTCGGCCGAGCACGGTGATGCCCTCACCGAAGAAGGGCGCGGGGAGTGCCGCGCGGGCCGTGGGCTTCTTGCCCGGACGCCCTGCCCGTACCGAGGGCCGGCCGGAGATGCCGGTGCCTTCGTAGAGCGTGTCGTCGGCCATCTCGCCTGCCGGATCGTCCAGGGCGCGTTCTCCCGTCGCGCACGACGCGAGCAGCAGCGCACCCGAAGAGCACGGCCGCCCCGGTGCGGCGCGGGCGCTCAGACACGACAGGAACCGCCCAGTCGTACATCGCGTAGCTGGCCCGTTCGGTGAGGTCCACGACGTTGTCGGCGGTGAGCTTAGTGCCGTTGATCATGCGGGCCGGGTCGGTGACGCGCAGGACGGCTCAGCGTGACGCGGGCCGTCAGGGAGGCGTCGGTCATCTCCGGGGTGAGGCGGTCGATCTGCCGCGCGAGCCCGGTGTGGACCCGGTCGGCCGCCGGCAGCCAGGTGCACCGGGGCAGCCCGTGCACGTCGGCCTGCGCCTCGACCGCGACGCGGGCGGCCCGGACGAGTTCCGGCGCGTGCTTGCTGCAAGGTCGTAGAGGGCCTCGGACATCCCGTCAACGCGGCTGTCCGGCGGGGCGGTGGCAGGGCTCGCACCAGCGGGGACAGCACGTCACCGGCCCAGCCGGTCGGCCGCGTATGCGGCGGCCGGCAGTGTGTTCCTAAGCACGTGACGGCGGCCCGGTGCCCCTCGCGGGAGCGGCCGGGCCTGCGCATGCGGAAGGCGTTTCGGCCGGGGCCGGGACGCCGTGGTACTGCCGTGCTGATGTCGTGCTCCGTCATGCACTGCGGCGACGGCGCACGGCCAGCATCGTGCCCCTGCCGGCCGCAATCAGCCCGGCTGCGATGCCGCTCGCTGCCAGAGCCTTCTCACTGCTGGTGTCCGCGATGTCCGGGCCGTGGTCGGGGCGCCCCGATCCGTTGTGTCCGTTCCCTCCGCCTTCTCCGTCGGGCCAGTGTCCGTTATATCCGTCATGTTCGTGTCCGTCATGATCCGCGGCCCGCACCTTGATACGAGCGGAGCAGGTGAGGTTGGGATTGCGCGCGGTGACCTTGAAGGTGTGCCAGCCGGTGCGGACCCAGTTCGGGATGGTCGCGGTCGCATCCGCCGTCCCGCTGGCGTCGGCCCGGTATCGGCCGAGGACGATCGGGTTCCAGTCCAGCGACGCCGTGACAGGCTGCCAGGGGGCGAACCCCGTAGCCCTGAAGTTCACGGCACCTCCGGCCGTTGCCGTGGTGGCGCCCAGGGTGAGGCATGGGGGTGGCGGCGGGTACGGCGGCGGCGGGTGCTGTGCATGGGCGGCCTGCGCCCCCACCAGCGGTGCGACAACGAGCACGACAGCTGATGCTGCCGATGTCAGACAAACTCGCCATTTGGTTGATTTCGTCATCTTCTCACTCTCCTCGACTTCAATCTGGGCCAGGCTGCAGCGTCGGCCGTCATCAAGAGCCAGATACGTAGATATGTGAGTAAAAGCGATATTAGGGCGTTGGTTGACGGTGTGTTGCCCAGAAGCCCCCGGATGGCGCAGTGCCCGCTCCCCGATGGCCCACGCCGCCACCCCGACGGGGCGGCCCGACGGCGTGACGCCAGGGTCGTTGGACTGGCCGACCTGGGGGTGTCTTCCCAGGTTGAAGCGGGGGAGTCCCTATCGTCGGCTGCATACATAGGGAACAGAACATTCCATTTGGGTGGTTCCCTCGGTCCCATGAGGGGTGCAGCTTGGATCTCCACGGATTCCTGAAGGCTCTTGCCAGACGCTGGCCGACCGTCGTGGTCTGTCTGGTTCTCGCAATCGGGGCGGCGCTCGCCGCGACGAGCTTGAGCACACCCGTCTACGAGGCGAGGACCCAGCTCTTCGTCGCCACCCGCACCGGTGAGGACACCGCCCAACTGAACCAGGGGCAGAGCTTCTCGCAGGCGCGCGTGCAGTCGTACGCCGCGATCGTGACCACCCGTCAGGTAACCCGGCCAGTGGTGAAGGAGCTGCGGCTGCGCACCACCCCGGAGGAACTGGCGTCCCGGATCACCGCCGTCGCCCCGCTCAACACCGTGCTCATCAACATCACCGTCCGGGACACCGAGCCCAAGCGTGCGGCGCGCATCGCCAACGCCGTGGCGCAGCGGTTCAGCGCGCTCGTCGAGCGACTGGAGGCGCCCAAGTACGCGCCCGACTCGGGGCGGTCCCTAAGCAGCCGTAGGGGCGACGGCACCTCACCCGTCTCCCTGGGCGTCACCCAGGAGGCCGTCGCCCCCGTCGGTCCCGTCTCTCCCCGCCCGCTGCTGAACCTGGCCGCAGGAGTGCTCGGCGGCCTGCTGCTCGGTGCCGGACTCGTCGCCCTGCGCGAGAATCTCGACACCACGCTCAAGACGAGCGAGGCGCTGGGCGAGTTCACCGCGCTGCCGGGTCTCGGCACCATCCCGTACGACAGGAACGCCCCCAGGCAACCGCTCGTCAGCGCCGATGGGCAATCCAACCGCGTCGAAGCCTTCCGCAAGCTGCGCACCAACCTGCAGTTCTCGCAGGTCGACGATCCGCCCCGGATCATCGTGGTGACGAGTTCGGTGCCCGGTGAGGGCAAGACCTGCACCGCGGTGAATCTTGCCCTCTCGCTCGCCGAGGCAGGTGTCTCCACCTGTCTCGTGGACGGCGACCTGCGCCGTCCGAGTGTGGCCTCGACCTTCGGTCTCGTCCAGGACGCCGGTCTGACCACGGTGCTCATTGGACAGGCCCGCATCGAGGACGTGATGCAGCAGGTCGGCGGCGGACTCTCGGTGCTTGCCAGCGGCGCCGTACCACCGAATCCCACGGTGCTGCTCGCCTCGGCGCGGATGGAAGCGGTGCTGCGCGACCTGGCGGACACCTACGAGGTCGTGATCGTCGACAGCGCGCCGCTGCTGCCTGTCGCCGACACCGTCGGACTCGCTCCGCTCGCCCATGGCACACTGCTCGTCGTCCGCGCCGCCAAGACCAGCCGGGAACAGGTCCACACGGCTGCGGAATCGCTGGACCGCGTGGGTGTCCGCGTCCTCGGCACCGTCTTCAACATGGCTCCGGTGCCCAGGGGCGACCGCTATGACGCCTACGGGTCGTACGGCGAGCTGCCCGCTCCCCGTGGGGCGGAACGCCGGGGGGAGGCCGCCGCTGCGACGACGCATCTCGCGGGCGAGAAATGACCTGTGTCCTGTTCGTCTGCACGGGCAACGTGCACCGCTCGGTGCTTGCCGAGCGGCTGCTGGCCGCGAAGCTACCGCTCGGCTCGGCCGTGCGGCCGGAGAGCGCCGGCACGGAGGCGTGGCCCCGGCCCGGCATGGAGAGCTCCACCAGGGCGGTGCTGGAGAAGCGGGGAGGTGACGGCTCCGGCTTCGCGGCCCGCCCGCTCACCGCGCAGCTCGTCGTGGGAGCGGCGCTGGTCCTCGGGCTCGCCATCGAGCACAGGGAGGCGGCCGTGCGGCTTGCGCCGTCGGCGATGCGGCGCTGCTTCACCCTGAAGGAGTTCGTGCGTCTCGCCGCGGGAGGAGTGCGGGGCGGGGGAGCGGGCCGGGAAGGCTCGCAGGACGTGGAGGCTTTCGACGTCGTCGTCGCGGCCGCGGCCGGCCGTCGGGGCGCCGCCGCCCCGGTCCCGCCGGCCGAGGACGACATCGCAGACCCGTGGGGGAGGCCCCGCCCTGTGCTGTACGAGTGCGCCCGCGAGATCGACGGGGCGGTGAGTACGCTCGCCCGGCTGCTGGGCGGCGGGGCGAGCGTCTGAACCGAGGGTGCACGGGGGCTGCCATTCCGATCACGTGGATCGCCCTACGGGTCGCGGCAGTTCGCAGGGCTGTTCCGAGCTCGGGGTCATCCGCTCGACGGGCGCGCTAGTACTGCAACGGCGTTTGGCGTGACTGGTGGCCAGGTTGGTCGTTGGTCTGGTTATGGGTGGGGTACTTGGTGATGTGAGGGCATGGTCGGCGGGTCTGGGTGAGGTGCACGAGCGGTTCGTGCACCGGTTTGCCCGGTCGGAGCCGCGTGAGTCGGCGCTGGCGTATATGCGGGGACTGATATCTCCGCTGGCGCGGAAGAACGGCTGGACACTCGCGGAAGAGGCTGGGCATGGGGGCCCGGACCGCATGCACCGGCTGCTGAACCGGTGCGACTGGGACGCCGATGAAGTCCTCGACGACGTCCGCGATTACGTCGTCGAGCATCTCGGTGACCCGGGTGCGGTGCTGATCGTGGACGACACCGGCTTCCTGAAGAAGGGCATCTGCTCAGCCGGCGTCCAGCGCCAATACTAGGGAACGGCGGGACGCACGGAAAATTGCCAGGTCGGTGTCTTCCTCGCCTATGCCGGTGCCCGCGGCCGCACGCTGATCGACCGCCGTCTGTATCTGCCCACGTCATGGACCGACGACCGGGAACGGGTTCGCCGCCACCGAAACCGTTGCCCTGCACCGAGCCCGAGCCGAACGCCCAGCGGTCCGGGGCAGCGGTCCTCCTTCCGCAGGCCGTTTCGCTGCGGACCTCGGCATGACTGGGCCGTGGCCGGACCGGCGCCGGCCTGTCCGCAGTACAGCCGTCGTGCGGCCCTCCCGGCTAGGTCCCCACATGACCGTTGCCACCCGCGGCTTGCCGCCCGCCTGAGTGAGGTTCCCCCGAGATGCGGGAAGTGGTGACAGGGAGTCAGGTGGGTCTCATGAGAGGAGTCCAGGCGATGCCTGCACTGAGAAAGTACCCGCTGGAGTTGCGTGAGCGTGCGGTCCGGATGTACCGGACCACCGAGCCGAAGCCGGTGATCCGTCGTATGGCCGAGGAGCTCGGCGTGCATCACGAGGCTCTGCGGAACTGGATCCGTCAGGCCGAGGCCGACGCCGGCGAACGGGGAGACCTACTCACGACCGCCGAGCGCGAGGAACTGAGCGTCCTGCGGAAGGAGAATGTCCAGCTCAAGCGGGCGAACGAGGTCTTGCGGACGGCCTCGGCTTTTTTCGCGGCCCAGCTCGACCCGACCCGGCCCAGGTGACAGGACTCCTCGACGAGCACCCGCACCTGGGGGTCGAGCCCGTACTCCGGGAACTTCATGTCCCCTCCTCCACCTACTACCGGTGGCGCCAGGCCGAGAAGGAACCGTGCGAGCGGCGCCGCCGGGACGCCGAACTGACGGACCGGATCCACAAGGTCCACGACGAGTCCGGCGGGATCTACGGATCACCACGCGTGCACGCCGTCCTGAAACGCGAAGGCACCCGCGTCGGCCGCAAGCGAGTCGAACGCCTCATGCGCCAGGCCGGCCTCGCCGGGATCAGCCCCCGCCGGGGCAAGGGATTCACCCGTCGCGACCCGGACGGGGAACTGGCTCCTGACCTGGTCGAGCGCGACTTCACCGTGAACATGCCGAACCGGCTGTGGGTCACCGACCTGACCATGATCACGACACTGGAGGGCCCGCTGTGGCTTTCCGCGATCCGCGACGCGTTCTCCCGCAGGGTCGTGGCCTGGGAAACCTCCGCCCGCGCGGACGCCGACCTGTGAGGTTCCCCCCGCGCGGGAGGTGCTGACTAGCTGGTCAGGGCGGGTTGACGTGGTTTCAGGTTCGCTGGTTCGGTCGCTGCCTGGTTGGCGTAGTGCTTCTCTTCGAACTCGATGGGGCTGAGGTAGCCGAGTCGTTTCTGGATGCGGCGGGGGTTGCAGAAGCCGTCGATATAGTTGAAGAGGGCGAGGTTCGCCTCGGCACGTGTGGCGAAGACGCGGCCGCGGACGCACTCGGTCTTGATGAGCATCCACAGGTTCTCCGCGAGGGCGTTGTCGGACGAGTCGCCGACCGGGCGGCGTGCCCCTGCGGGATGGTCAGCAGGAAGGACGCTGCTGGCGCGGCGGGTGCGGCAGGCTTCGACATGATCGGGATTCTCCACCGCGGGCGGCAGCCGTGGAGGCCCGGGCGTCAACCACGGTGGCGCGAGGACCTCGTTCCGGTGATGTCCGGCCCGACAGCCGCCGCCGTGGGCACGGCCGACACCAGACTCGCGATCGTGCCCGATCCCCATGCTCCTCTCCCCTCCGCCGACGTCCCCGACGGGGCCGGCCCGGCGACGGCCGGCACCGGCAGAGTCCGCTTCACGCTCGCACGGTGGGTCCTCGCCCCGCGTACGACATGGCAGGCGCGGCGCCTGGCCGCCGACTTCGGCGAGGGCATGGACGCGAAGACTGCGTGGGTGATGGCCCGCCTCGCCCGCCATCCCGATGAGCACGGCTACGCCATGGCCCACCTGGACGACGAACGCCGTACTGGCGCCTGAAGGGCAGAGCGGCCTTCAGGCGCCGGCCTGCGGCTCGTGCGGCTCCGGCCGCCCGCCGTGCTCTGCGGCCGGGGCCGTGCCGGTGTCGTGTGCGGCGCGGTCGCGGCGGGAGGGGGCTGGGGGAGTGGTGACGGGGGAGAGCTGGGGGCCCTGGCAGAAGCGGGCGCGCTCAGGGGAGCTGGTGGGCCTGGCCCGGGCCTGGGACCGGCGGGTGGAGTGCCCGTCCTGCAACGCGGCTGTCGGCCGTGCCTGCCGGACACCCTCCGGGCATCCCACCGATCACCACCGGGCGCGCCGGGATGCTGCAGGACCGGCCCCGTACGAGCAGTGGCGCAAGGAAGGACTCGTCCCCGAGCTGGAGTTGCCCTACAGGCACCCGGCAGTCCTGCAGGCCGGCCGGGCGGCGGCCGCCGAGTTCGGTGTCGAGCAGTCGCTCGCCGACGCCGTTGTGATCGTCCGGCACTTCCTCGCCGACCGCCTGGCCCTGACCCTCGGCGACGAGGCAGCGCTCGACCTCTTCGACGAGACCGCCCGCACCCTGGTCCTGGCCCGCGGCCCCGCCGGTGAACGCGCCACCAGCCAGGCCCAGCGCGCCTTCGTTCTCGCGTTCGCCGACCCGGCCGTCGCCGACGACGAGCTCGACCTTGCCGAACAGCTCATCAACGGGCTCGACCTGCGCGCCACCCGGCTCACCACCCTGATCGCCGTCCTCGTCCGCGACGCCGGAACCACCGGCAGCGAGGTCGACGACCGCGCCGAGCTGCTCCGTATTGAGGCTCACGGCTCGGGCATCACGGCCGCACAGGCCGCGCTCGAGCTCGCCGTGGCCTTCCACCACGCGGTCCGGGGCGAGACCGGCCGCACTACCGCCGACATCGCCCGCCTCCAGATCCTCACCGCGACCGGGGACTACGCTTACTTCGCCGACATCGCCCACTACATGGCCGGCCTCCCGCTCCCCATCACCTCGACCACCCAGTGGATCGAGGTAGGTCAGCATGACGCAGCCGTAGTTGCCGCTCGCACCGTCTGCGGCGGGCTGGTACATGAGGTGGCTGTGGTCGTTAACGCCACCGCCACCGCCACCGCCACCGCCACCGCCACCGCCGCCGTCGAGGCTCGAGCCCGCAGGATCACATTGCTGGACGAGCTGCTGGACAGACCACCCTTACGGCCCCGTTCCGTCCGGACAGGCACCTCCGAGCAGAACACCGCTGGCGGCGACTTCGTCGCCGCCAGCGGAATCTCACGCCGCAGCCCTCACGACCCAGCCGTACAGTCAGCGCCCGGAGTCTCAGCACACGGTGGTGGACGAGCGGGCCCGGTCTTCGAGGAGGGCCGCCAGTGCTTTGCGATCCACCTTCCCATTGCGGCTCAGGGGAAGGGTCTCAAGGACCACGCAGCGGCGTGGAATCTTGTACTCCTCGATCTGCTCCTGCATCCGCTCGAGGACGGCCTGGGGTTCCAGGTCGGTGACCACGGCAAGCAGCGCCGACTTCTTCCCGGACGGCGGGAGGACGGCGGCGGAGGCGACCTCCGGGATCCGGTGAGCCGCGGCCTCCACCTCGGTGGCACTGACCCGGAAACCTCGCTCCTTGTAGAGGTCGTCGCGACGACCGGAGAAGTACAGGTAGCCGTCTTCGTCCAGCCGGCCGTAGTCGCCGGTCCGCAGTTCGGGGAAGAGACCGTCGCGGAGCGGGAACTTCTGCTGGTTCAGTTCGGGACGCCGCCAGTAGCCGGACATGACGTTCGGACCGCGGACCGTGATCTCGCCGATCTCACCGGCCGGCAGTCTGTTGCCCTCTTCGTCGACGGTGAAGACCTCGGTGCCGGGCAGCGGCAGGCCGCATGATCCAGGGCGGAGCAGGTCACCGTCCGGGGGCATGATGGTGGCGCGTTTGCACTCGGTCAGTCCGAACATCACCTGCCCCTTCAGCTCCGGGATCGCCGCGCGCAGGGCGTTGAGCGTCTCGGTGGACAGGGCCGCACCGGTGTTGGTGACGAGGCGCAGGGCGGGTCGCCGCGAGGCACGCTTGAGCAGCCAGGCCAGGGATTCGGCGACCGAGGGGACGGCCGGCAGTACGGTCGCGCCGCTCTCCAGGAGGTTGCGCAGCAGCGCCGGCCCGGCTTCGGCGGCACTGCCCAGCACGATGTGGGATCCGCTGAGCGCGCCGAGGAACAGTTGGTAGAGCCCGTAGTCGAAGGACAGGGGCAGCGGACAGTAGACGACGTCGTCGGCGCGGTAGTCCAGGACTTGCTGGATGGCCTGGGCGGCGAAGACGGCCTGTTGGTGCGTGCTCACCACGGCCTTGGGTGCCGAGGTCGTGCCCGAGGTGTAGATGAGGGAGAGCGGGTCGACGGCGAGGGGTGCGGGCAGCATCTGTGCTGAGTGCGCCGGTGCGGCCGGGACGGGGAACGCCCGTGCCTGTGCCTGGGGTGCGGTGACTGCGTTGATGCCCAGGGCGCGGACGGTGTCCAGCACGGACGCGCCGTCGGCCACGACCAGGGTGGGTTCACAGTCGCCGAGGACATGCTCCAGCGGTGCTCCGACGACCTGCTCGTGGAGCACCGTGTAGACGGCGCCGACGCGCGAGGCTGCGAAGACGAGTGCGGGCACCAGTGGGCTGGGCGGCAGGGAGATGACGAGCCGTCGTCCCCGGGAAACACCCTCAGAGTGGAGCCATGCGGCCAGCCGCAGACTCGCGTCCCGTAGTTCGGCGTACGTCGCGGTCGAGCCGAGCCGGGACACCGCGGGGCGGTCCGGCCACCGTTCGGCGGCCGAGTCCAGCACATCGTGCAGTAGGGATATTTCAGGCATGGGTCAACAATCCTCTGAATACGGGTAAGGGCGGGCAGTCAGGGAGTTGTCACGGCTCCCAGCTGTGACAGGAGGCCCAGGGCGTCCGACAGCACCCAGTACTCGGCGATCTTGCCGTCCTGCAGGCGCACGATGGACATGCCCGCATACCGCACGGGGGTTCCGGGCTCGACGGTCGCCTTGGGAGCTCCGCCGGCATACGTACCGGTCACCGTATAGCCGCCGGCCACGTAATCGCCGTCCCGGATGGGGCCGGGATCGGTCGTGAACCGCGCGTCGTGGAGGAGCCCACGGACGGCCCCGACCCAGTCGAGGAGCCCGTCACGGGTGGTGATCCGATTGGAATCAGGGAAACCCAGGTAGCGGGCGAGTTCGGCACTGTGCACCGTGAACTCGTCGGCGATGAACTCCGCGGCGTCCGGGAAGTCCACCTCGCCGTTCCACAGATCGACGAACCGCTCGAAGAGGATCTTTCCGGGATCCGTCTCCTGGCCGGCAGGGGCGCTCATGCCGAGGTCTCCGTCCTGGTGGCGGGCTGGGCCGGGGTCTCCTGGGGCGCGGTGACCCGTACCCCGATCAGTAGGGGCAGGACGGCCAAGGCGCAGACCCCGCAGAGCGCGCCGATGACCGTGAAGGAGAAGCTGCCCTGGAGGAGGGCCGCCGCGATGCTGGTGGCCAGCATCATGCCGGTGTACTGCGCCGAGCCGTTGAGAGCCAGCGCGGTGCCGCGCATTTCCGGGCGGAGCTCGCTCACGAGGGCATTGAGGGCGGGCTGCCCGACGCCGACGGCGGTGCCCCACAGAATGAACACGACGAGCACGGCGACGAGGTGCTTGCCGATCAGCGGTACGGCGGTCACCCCTGCGGCCGCCACCACTGCGGCGACGACGAGCACACGGCGCTTGCCGAGCCGGTCGGCGATCCGTCCGCCCAGGAGGGCGCCGGTCATACTGCCCGCTCCGGATCCCATGATCGCGAATCCGGTCTGGGCCTCGTTGAAGTCGAAGCGCTCGGCGAAGAAGATTCCGATGTTGGAGAACATGCCGTACAGGGCGGCGCTCCACAGCAGTGTCGAGCCCAGAACACACAGCAGCGCCGGTGTGGTGACGGCACGTCGGATCATGCCGAGGTAGCCGGCCACCGGGTGGCCCGGAGCCCGCTCCTTCGGGTCCTTGGGAGCCACGGCCGGCAGCCGCAGGAGGACCATCAGGTAGAC
Organism: Streptomyces sp. NPDC060031; assembly: GCF_042736805.1. Taxonomy (NCBI): domain Bacteria; kingdom Bacillati; phylum Actinomycetota; class Actinomycetes; order Kitasatosporales; family Streptomycetaceae; genus Streptomyces; species Streptomyces sp. NPDC060031. Next base: position 31,732 of record NZ_JBHWVM010000068.1, on the reverse strand, counting down.
GGCGACGGCGACGACCGCGACGGCGAAGAACGCGGCGCGCCAGGTCATCAGGTAGGCGAGGTAGGAGCCGAGCGGTACGCCGAGCACGGTGGAGCTGAGCAGGCCGGCCACGACGATGCCCATGATCTTGCCGCGCTTCTCGAACGGGAAGTTCTCGGCGATCATGGCGTAGACGCTCGGCATGATCATGGCCGACCCGAGGCCGGCGACCGCGCGGCTGACCAGGATGAGGGTGAAGTCGCCACCCAGGCCGGTGAGCACGTTGGCCAGAGCGAAGATCACCAGACCCGTGCAGAGGATCCGGCGCCGTCCCAGGCGGTCCGACATGGCGCCGCACAGCGGTGCCACGAGGGCGAAGAACAGCGCGTAGGCACTGACGAACAGACCGCCGGCACGGGCGGCGGTGTTGGTGTCGGCCGCGATCTCGGGGATCAGCGGCACGGTGATCATCGAATCGAGGCCGACGAGGAACGCGCTGCACACGGCAACGGCCAGCACACGGCCCGGCAGGGCTGTGGCCGAGGTGGGGGTGGTCATGAGGAAAGTCCTTCGGTCATATTGCTCAATGCCCGGGTCACACCCGGGACGGAGGGGCTGGGGCCGGGTCCTTCGTGGGGGCGGCCTCCCGGGCTCTGCGGCGTGCGGCGGCCGGGGGAACGACCGCGGTACCGACGGCGCGGCAGACCAGGGTCGGCTCTCCGGACGCCTCGGCTCTGGTGGGCCCGAGGTCGTACCGGGCCTCGATGGTCTTGTGCGCGGTAAACTCGACGGTTCTTCGCAGTCTGCCGCGGGCGACGAGCCGTGCGGTGGCCTCGATGAAATCCCCCGCGTGCACCGGAGCGAGGAATTCCACCCGCTGGTACTCGGTGAGCAAACCCTCGTCGCCGTCGCTGCGGATGGTGATTTCGGTGACGAGGTCCCCGAACAACTGCAGCAGCCGGGCGCCGTCGACCAGGCTGCCGCCGTAGTGGACGTCCTGCTGGCTCATGCGCACCCTGAGGGTGGCGCTGACTTCCTCAGGCATTGCCGTTCCTCGCTGTTCCGATGCCGGCTCGTGAGCGGGCGATCTTCTGTACGGCGACCCGGGTGGCCACCGCGGCCTGGCCGGGGCCGAGTGTCGGGTCGTCGTCGGCGGCGCCGCCGATCGCCACGGCGACAACGCACTCGTTCTTGTGGGCGATGGAGACCGCGATGGTGCCGAGTCCGAGCTCGGCCGCCCGCCGCGCGGCCGCTCCGGCCAGCCGGACGACGGGGGCGGAGCGGTCGTCGCGCAGTACGCGGACGTGCGCGGGGCTGATTCCCTTGCCGAAGCCCGTACCCAGGACCTTCAGGACGGCCTCCTTGGCGGCGAACCGACCGGCGAGGAATTCCCGCGCCCGGCTCGGTGACAGCGACTGGGCGAGCGCCAGCTCCTCCTGGTCGTAGGTGTGCCGGCGGAACCAGCCGCGGGTGTTCAGCCGGTCCAGTTCACCTAGGGCGAGCACGTCGACCCCGATGCGCATCTCGCGTCCGTTCCTTTCGTCTGGGCGTGGTGGCCCCTGATCCGCTGGGTTCCGCTAGGGCGTGGCGACGGCAGCGGTGGTGAACAGGGCCAACTGCCCACGGCCGGAAAGCGGGTCGACGTCGCAGAGGACGACCCGCCGGTAGTCGCTCTGCCATGTCCGCCAGTGCTGGGCCAGGTCCAGCCATACGCTGGTGCAGTAGCTGCCGGACGAGACCCGGTGGACCTGCGCCCCGGCCTCCGACGTCTGCTCCTGGACCCAGGGGCCCAGGACGAGGAGCGTATCGGCGCCCCCGTCCGTGGCCAGTTCCCTCAGCCGGGCCGAGGTGGCCTCCGCGTCGGGGAAGGACTCGACGCCCCCGACCTGCAGACCTTGGCCGCCCTCGAATACGAGCAGCGCGCCGGAGTCCACCAGGTCGCCGGAGTCCACCAGGGGGTGCGGAGTGGGCAGAGTGGTCTGCTCCAGCACCGCGAGCACCGCGCGCTCGGACCGGCCCCCGCGCTGGTAGGCGGAGATGATCCGCAGCGCGGTGAACGGAGCGGCCAACCCCTGTTCGCTGATGCTGAAGCTCTGCGCACCTCCCCCGAGCAGCATGTTGAGGTGCGAGGCGACCGCGGTGAAGGGGTGCACGTCGGGCAGCGCGTGGGTGACGATGACCAGGTCGGCGGCGACGTCGATGTCCTCGCTGCCCACCAGCCGGTCGACGAGGTCCTTGTGGAACACGTTGCGGCCGTCGCGCAGCAACTGCTCGTCCACGGTCGAGCCGAACGGCTCGACCAGATCGCGATAGAAGCCGAGGATGGCCTGGTCCTCGTGGAAGGCACGGCCGTCCGGCGCCCGGACGACGGATGACGCGGCTACGGTCGTCATGTCATTCACCCGCGTCCTGCGGCTCGGGGCTGATCCGGCGCAGGTACTCGGTGAGGGTGCCGATGGACTGGAAGTCGTCCATGTCGAGGTTCTCGGGATCGATGACGATCTTCATGCTGTCCTCGAGCTCCATCAGCATCTCCATCACGGAGGTGGAGTCCAGGTGCAGGTCCTCGAAGAGACGGATGTCCTCGGTCAGACCGGTGACCTCGCGCTCCAGTACTTCGCCGAGCGCGGTCTCGACCTGCGCCACGATCGTGCTGTTGTCCATGGTCATGCTCCTTGTGGGGGTGATCAGAAATCGATGAGTCGTTGCTTGCCGAGGAGGTCCTCGACGGTGTCCCGGCTCCGCACCAGGCGGGCCGTGCCGTCATGGACCATGACCTCTGCGGGGAACCCGTGGCTCAGGAAGAGCCCCGGGGAGGCGGAGGGGCCGTACGCGCCGGAGAGTTCGACGCCGATGAGGTCGCCGGCGGTGACGGGAGGGAGCGCCACCCGCTTGCCGATCACATCGTTGGGTGTGCACAGCGGGCCGGTGACCGTGTAGGTGCCGACGGGCTCCTCGGCGTACCGGGTCAGCGAGCGGATGGGGAAGTTGCGCTTGACGAAGCTGCCGACCCCCACCGCGGCCATGTGGTGGTTGGTGCCGCCGTCGGCGACGACGAACTGTTCGCCCATCGACTCCTTCACGAACAGCGCCCGGGTGACGTACGTGCCGCACGGAGCGGTGAGGTAGCGGCCGAGCTCGTTGAGGAGGCGGCACTCAGGGTGCCGGTCGAGGAACTCCGTGACGGCCTCGTTGATCCCCTCGGTCAGTGAGGGGAGGTCCAGCTCGGTCTCGTTGTCGAAGTACGGAACGCCGAAGCCCCCGCCGAAGTCGACGGTCCTGAGCTCGATACCGGTCTCCGTGGACAACGACTCGGCCATCGCCAGAATCTGCCGGGTGTTGTGGACCAGGTCTTCGTGGTTGAGGAAGCGGGTGCCCATGTAGGCGTGCACGCCCATGACGTCCACCCGGCGCAGCCCCTTCAGCAACCGCTGCGCCGCCCGCACCTCCGCCTCGTCGATGCCGAACTGGCGGGGCTTCCCACCCATGGCCAGCCCGGATCCCTTGGTGCGGAAGCCCGGATTGATGCGCAGCATCACCGGCAGCCGCTCGCGCCCGGACGCGACGGCCAGGTCGTCGAGTGCTTCGAGTTCCTCCAGCGACTCGCAGACGACGGCGTGGAGATCGGCGGCCACGCACGCTTCCAGTTCGGCGCGGGTCTTGCCCGGCCCGAGGAAGATCGTGTCCCCCGGGGCGATCCCGGCGCGACGGGCCGTTTCCAGCTCGGTCAGCGAGGAGACCTCGGCTCCCGCCCCGAGGGTGCCCAGGAAACCGATGACGCTGATGTTGGGATTGGCCTTGAGGGACAGGAAGATGTCGACTCCGGGGTGCATGCGGGTGCGCAGCCCTTGGTAGACGTCCCGCAGCACGTCGGTGTCGTAGACGTACAGCGGCGTGCCGAACTCCGCGGCGATCTCGGAGACGGGCAGGCCTTGTACCTGGAACTCGCCGGAGTTGGTCATGCCGTGCCCCCGGTCGGGTCGGTGTGCTGATGGGTGATCACCATGGCGGCGAAGGTGGCGCCGAGACCGACCGTGGCGAACAGGTAGTTGCGCCCTGCTGTCAGGCGGCCGGCGTCGCGCAGCGTGGTGTAGTTGAGGAACACGTCCGAGGCGAAGCAGTGGCTGTAGCGCTCGACGTTGTCGAGGAAGACCTGGGAGCGGTCGATGCCCAGTTCGCCGATGGTCTGGCGCCAGGACTGGAGGTTGACGTTGTGCGGGATGATCAGGTCGATGTCGGGGAGGGTCATCCCCGCCTGAGCCACCGCTTCACGTACGACCTCGGCCAGCACCGGCGCGTAGAACTTGCTGACCTCCAGCGACTTCTCCTCGTCGAGGAGCATGGCCGCCGAGAACTCACCCAGGGTACGGGTGGCGTACGAGCGCACGCGGTCTCCGCCGCCGTCGAGCGTCAGCAGGCAGGCCGCTCCGGCGTCGCCCATGATGGCGACGTCGGGGATGAGCTGGATCTGAGGCGAGAACGCCTGTTCGCCGGTGATCACCAGGGCGAGGTCGCCCGGTCGGCCCTCCGCCCTGAGCAGTTCCGCGGCGGTGTCCACCGCGGCCATGCCGCTGGCACAGTTCTGCTGACTGAGGGCGAATGCCTCGGCATCGGCCAGCCCGAGGCGGTCCTTGATCTCCTGGGCGGGGCTGATGTGTGCCGGCGCCACCGCCTGGGTGGTGTGCGCGTAGACGACGTACCTGATCCGTTCCCGCACCAGCGGGTCGGCCGTGATGCGTCGCGCCGCCGGCAGCACTACGTCGAACAGGTCGAGTTCCTGGTCGAAGCGGATCTCCTTGAGCCCGTGGACGCGCTCGAAGAGCCGGAGCTTGGTCCTGCGCAGGCCGAGCCTGTCGGCCAGTTGGTTGATGGGCACGATCCGCTCAGGTGTGAAGGACTCCACGGCCTCCAATGTCGTGACGGGCGCCGTCATCGCACTCTCCAGGTTCGTCGGGCAGACGGGCAGGCGGGCAAGCGGGTCCGGCTCCGCTCGGTGGCTGTCACCTCGCACCTCCCCGGTGGGTCAGGGCGAGGGCGGTGAACGTCGCTCCGGCACCGACCCCGGCCATCAGGTAGTGCCGGCCGGCGACGAGGCGTCCCGCGGCGCGGAGCGTCGCGTAGTTGACGAACGGGTCGGCGGCGAAGCAGTGGCTGTAGCGGGCGATGTTCTCCAGGAACACGCGGTCCGCCGGGATGCCCAGCTCGGCGATGGTGTTGCGCCAGGCCAGCATGTTGACGTTGTGCGGGATCACCAGGTCGATGTCCTCCAGGGCGAGTCCGGCCTCCCGCACCGCCCTGCGGATCACGTCGGCGAGCACCGGCGCGTATGCCTTGCCGTACAGCGCCGCTTCCTCCGGGGGCAGCGAGATCAGGCGCGCGTATTGCCCCAAGGTGCGGCTGACGTGGGAAAGGACGGGGTCGCCCGAACCTGCCGCAGCGATCAGGCACGCCGCGGCGCCCTCTCCCATGAGGGCCGTGTTCGGCACCTTCTGGATCAACGGCGAGTACGGCTTGTCGCCGATGACGAGCAGAGCCCGGTCGGCCGGGTCGCCGTCGGCCAGGAGCCGGGCCACTACCTCGACGGCCCCGAGCCCACTGGCGCAGTTCTGCTGACTGAGGGCGAATGCCTCCGCGTCAGTGAGCCCGAGTGCGTCGCGCAGGGCGGTGGCCGCGTCGAAGCCGGCCGGCGCGACCTCGTGGATGGCGTGCGCGTAGACCACGAACCGGATCCGGCGCGGGTCCCGGAGGCCGTCCACGACCTGCCGGGCCGCCGGCAGGAGCAGGTCGAACAGCGATGCCGTGGGCTCCTGGTGCAGGGTGTGCAGGCCGTGGACCTTGCGGAACAGCGACATCTTGGCCCGGCTCAGGCCCAGCGGCTCCGACAGGCTCTCTATGACGACCCGCCGGTCCGGCAGATGGCTCTCCACCCGTTCGAGGGTGGCGATCGGAGCGGTCATGACCGTGCTCCGTCCCGGTCCGTCCCGGCGAGGACCGAGTCCAGCCAGTGTGTGACGGCCTGCGCGGTGGTCCCCGCGTGCTCCGCCAGCATGGTGAAGTGGTCGCCGGGGACATCCACCGTGGTGTCCGCGAGCGGCCAGCGCGGCCGGTCGTGCGTGCCGGTGCGTTCCCCCGCACGTACGAGGAGAGTGGGCACGGACAGCCGCTGCGGAGTCCATCCGTCGAAGAGCTGGATGTATCCGCCCATCGCGATGAGCCGGTCGTCGTCGAGCCACTGGCTGCTGTGTTCGTCAAGCATCTGGTCGGCGACCATGGACAGATCACTGATGTCCAGCGGGCTCGCCAGGGTGTCGATCAGTACGACGGACCGCGGGGCCGTGCCCTGTTCGGCCAGACGCTGGGCCACGGCGTGCGCGATCCAGCCGCCGGTGGAGCGGCCCAGCAGTACCAGCGGCCTGCCGTCGGCGAGTCGGGCCGCTCCTTGGGCCAGCAGGTCGACGAGGGCCGGCAGCGAGGCCGGCAGCGGCTGGTCCGGGGTGAACCCCGGAAGTGGCGGGACCGAGACCGCGCGGCCGTCGATGTGCGCGGTGAACTGGTCGTACTCCTGGGGCCCCGAAATGGCGATCATGGACGGGAAGCAGATGACGACCGGCGCCTGAGCGGGGCCGGACGCCCGCGGGAACGACGGCGGCTGAGCCGCGTCCTCGAAGCGCGGACGGATCCCCGCCGCCGACACCAGCAGTGCGATCGCCCGGTCGAGGTGCCCGCTCTCGTGCGCGGCACGGAAGAGCGGGACCAGGGTGCCCGACGGCGCGGCCGGTGCCGGCGCACCGGGCGCGAGGGTGCCCAGTTGACCGAAGACGTGCTCCGACAGGTCGCCCACGCTGGGGCGGTCGAAGACGACGGTCGCCGGCAGTCGCAGGCCGGTCGCCTGGTTGAGCGCATTGCGTAGCTCCAGCGAGGTCAGCGAATCGAAACCGAGGTCCCGGAAGGGGGTTTCGGTGTCGATGGCGTCGACGTTGCCGTGGCCGAGCACGGCGGCGACGATGTCCTGCACCGTGTCGGTGACCGCCTTGAGACGGCGGTCCTCGGGCAGCCCCGCCAGCTTCTCGCGCAGGGACTCGGCCGAAGCCGCAGAGCCGCCGACGGCGGACGGGAGGGCTTGCGCCCCGTTGCCGGCGCGGCGTGCGGCGGTCTTCACGAGTCCCCGCAGCAGCGGCGGCAGGGCCTGGCCGGAGGTGCGCAGGGCCTTGCGGTCCAGCCGCACGGGCACCAGTGCGGCGGCGGAATCCCCGCATGCCGCGTCGAAGAGCTCCATGCCCAGCTCGGCGGAGACGGGCAGGACGCCGTAGCGCTCCATCCGCTTGAGGTCCGCGTCCTGCAGTGTGTCGGCCATGCCACCGGTGGGCTCCCATACGCCCCAGGCCAGCGCTGTCGCGGGCAGCCCGCGCCGGGCACGGTGGTGTGCGAGGGCGTCGAGGAAGGCGTTGCCCGCGGCGTAGCTGCCCTGGCCCGGGCTGCCGAGGGTGCCGGCGACCGAGGAGAAGAGCACGAAGGCGCCCAGGTCCATGTCCTGGGTGAGCTCGTGCAGGTGCAGGGCGGCATCGACCTTGGGGGCGAGTACCTTGTCGAGCCGCGCGGGGGTCAGCGAGGTCAGGATGCCGTCGTCGAGCACACCCGCCGTGTGGACCACGGCGGTCAACGGGTGTTCCGCAGGGATCGCTGCCAGCAACTCGGCGACAGCCCGGCGGTCGGTGACGTCGCAGGACACAACCTTGGCGCTCGCCCCCAGTTCGGCCAGTTCGGCGACCAGGCTTTCGGCGCCTGCGGCCTGCGGACCACGACGGCTGACCAGCAGGAGACGTCGTGCCCCGTGTGCTGTCACGAGGTGGCGGGCGAGCAGCGCACCGAGCCCGCCCGTGCCACCGGTCATCAAGACGGTGCCCTGCCAGGCGGCTCCCGGGGAGTCGGCTTCGGCAGTCGACACGGTCTTGGTCTTCAGTCGCGGTGTCAGCAGCACGCCGTCGCGGACGGCCACCTGCGGTTCGCCCGTGGCGAGGGCCGCGGACAGACCGGGGATGTCGGGACCGGCGGTGGCCTGGTGGTCGTGGTCGACCAGGACGAAGCGCCCCGGAGCCTCGGACTGGGCCGAGCGGACCAGTCCCCACACGGGAGCGGTCGCCAAGTCGGTCACGTCGTCCTCGGCACCGGCGGCGATGGCCCGCCGGGTGATGAGGGCGAGCCGGGCGGGGCCCTCAGGTCCCCGGTCGAGCCACTGCTGCAGGAGGGCCAGCACTTCGCCGGTGGTGGTCCTGACCGTGGCGGCGACATCGTCCGAAGCGGCCGGGACGCAATCCACCACCGTTGCCCCGGCGCTGACCGAGTCCGAAGCGAGGGCGTCGAGCAGCTGCGCGGGAGAGGCGAAGTACTGGTAGCTCTCCTCGACGGCCGAGGCGGCAGGAGCACTGATCTGTGCCCATTCGACCTGGAACAGCGCGTCGTTGAAGGTACGGCGGCCCCCACCGATCCGGTCTCCGGCGACTTGACGGGAGACGAAGGATTCCACCGAGGCGACGGCGTTGCCCTCCTGGTCGGCGACGGTCAGGGCGATCGAGTCGGGGTTCTCGCGTGAGAACCGCACACGCAGGGAATCGGCGCCGACGGCGTGCAGTCGTACGCCGTTCCAGGAGAACGGGAGTCGGCCCACGGCGTCGCCGTGGCGTATCCCGTCCCAGGCCAGGGCGTGCAGGGCCGCGTCGAGCAGCGCCGGGTGCAGGCCGAAGGCGCCTGCCGTGTCCTGCTGGTCGGCGGACAGCGCGACCTCGGCGAACAACTCGTCGTTCCGCTGCCAGACGGCGCGCAGCGCCTGGAAGGCCGGCCCGTAGGAGAAGCCGATGTCGGCCAGGCGGTCGTACAGGCCGTCCAGCTCCACCTCTGAGGCGTCGTGCGGAGGCCAGTCCGTCAGCCCCTCGGGAGCCGCGGCGGTATTGGAGAGGGCCAGCCAGCCGGCGGCGTGGCGCATCCAGCCGCTCTCGTCCGGCCCCTCTTCGGGAAGGGAGTGGAGTACGACCGCGCGGCGGCCGTCCTGCTCCGGCGCGCCCACGGTGAGCTGCAGGCGGACGGCGCTCTGTGCGGGGAGCACCAAGGGCTCCTGGAGCGTGAGTTCTTCCACGACGTCGCAGCCGACGTGGGCGGCGGCCCGGTTGCCCAGTTCAAGCAGCGCGGTGCCGGGTACGAGGACCGTGTCGTGGACGACGTGGTCGGCGAGCCACGGGTGTGACTGCTGGGACAGCCTGCCCGTGAACACCACACTGTCGTCGGTGGCGATGTGGGTCACCGCTCCGAGCAGCGGATGCTCGGGGGAGCTGAGCCCGAGCGAGGTGACGTCCCCGGCCGTGGTGGGCTCGTCGAGCCAGTAGCGCTCGCGCTGGAAGGCGTACGTCGGCAGGTCGACGCGGCGTCCGCCGAGATCCCCGAGGACCGCCTGCCAGTCGGGGGCGACGCCGTGGACGAAGAGTTCGGCAAGCGCGGTCAGCACCGCCGCCGGCTCGGCACGGCCCCGCCGCAACAGTGGTACGACCAGGGCCTGGCGCTCGTCGCCGAGGCACGCCTTGACCAGGCCGGAGAGCGTACCGTCCGGGCCGATCTCCACGAAGGTGCGGACCCGCTCCGCGTAGAGCGTCTCGACGGCGTCGCTGAACCGCACGGGGCGGCGCACGTGCTCGACCCAGTAGCCGGGGCGGCACAGCTCCTCGGCGGTGGCGAGTGCTCCGGTCACATCGGACACCAGGGGGATCTGCGGCGCGGAGAAGGACAGGCCGGCCACCAGTGCGGCGAATTCGTCCAGCATGCCGTCCATGTGGGGCGAGTGGAACGCGTGGCTGACCGGGAGGTCCCTGGTCCTGCGGCCCTGATCGCGGAAGTGTCCGGCGATCTCGGCCACGACGTCCGCGTCGCCGGACAGGACCACGGACTGCGGACCGTTGAGCGCCGCGATCGATGCGAGGTGCTCACGGCCGGCCAGGGCGGCCAGCGCCTCGGCTTCGGTCACCTGGACCGCGGTCATCGCGCCGCCGCCGGGCAGCGCCTGCATGAGCCGGCCGCGGGCGGTGACCAGCTTGGCCGCCTCGGACAGGGACAGGACTCCGGCCACGTGGGCAGCGGCGATCTCGCCGATGGAGTGCCCGGTGACGTAGTCGGGGCGGAGGCCCCAGGACTCGGCGAGCCGGTAGAGCGCCACCTCGACCGCGAAGAGCGCGGGCTGGGTGAATTCGGTCCGGTTGAGGAGCCGTTCGGGATCGTCCTCGGCGAAGAGGACTTTGGTGAGCGGTACGTCCAGGTGGGCGTCGAGGGCATCGCACACGGCGTCGAAGGCCTGGGCGAACGCGGGGTGTGCGGCGTGCAGCTCCCGCCCCATCTGCAGGCGCTGGCTTCCCTGGCCGGTGAAAAGGAAAGCCGTGCGGCCGGTGTTGCGGGTGGTGCCACGTACGACGTGGGCCGCGGAAGTACCGGCCGCGACGGCTTCCACTCCGCGCAGCAGTTCGCCGGCGTCGCTGCCGATGACGACGGCGCGCTGCTCCATGGGCGTCCGGGCGGTGGCGAGGGTGAGAGCGGCGTCCGCCGTGTGCTGGGCCGCGAGCGCCGTGTGGAGCTTGGCCGCCTGCCCGCGCAGGGCTTCGGCGCTGCGGGCCGAGAGGATCCACGGCACCAGGGCGCCGTCGACGGGCGCCGGCACGGCTGCCTCCTGCGCCGGCGGTTCCTCGATGATGACGTGGGCGTTCGTACCGCTGATGCCGAACGAGGAGACACCGGCACGCCGTGGCCGGCCGGCCCGGGGCCACGGCACCGGCTCGGTCAGCAGCCGTACGTCTCCGCTCTCCCAGTCCACGTGCGAGCTCGGGGCGTCGATGTGCAGGCTCTTGGGCAGCCGTTCGTGCTGCATCGCCTTGACCATCTTGATGATCCCGCCGATGCCGGCGGCGGACTGCGTGTGCCCGGTGTTCGACTTGAGGGAACCGAGCCACAGGGGGCTTCCCCCGCGTCCTTGCCCGTACGTGGCAAGCAACGCCTGCGCCTCGATCGGGTCGCCGAGCTTGGTGCCCGTTCCGTGGCCCTCCACCGCGTCGACGTCGGCCGCCGTGAGCCCGGCGGAGGCCAGGGCCTCCCGGATCAGCTTCTCCTGGGAGGGCCCGTGCGGGGCGGTCAGGCCGTTGCTGGCACCGTCCTGGTTGACGGCGGAGCCCCGGACGACCGCGAGAACGCGGTGGCCCTTGCGACGCGCGTCCGACAGACGTTCGACGAGGAGAGTTCCGGCTCCTTCGGCCCAGGCAGTGCCGTCCGCGCCCTCCGCGTACGACTTGGCCCGCCCGTCGGGGGCAAGTCCGCGCTGGCGGCTGAACTCGGTGAAGGAGAATGAGGTCGCCATCAGCATCACGCCGCTGACGACAGCGAGCGAGCACTCGTCGCGGTGCAACGACTGACCGGCGAGGTGCAGGGCGACGAGCGAGGAGGAGCAGGCCGTGTTGACGGTGACGGCCGGGCCGTCGAAACCGTAGGTGTAGGAGATGCGGCCGGAGGCGACGCTGCCGGCGCTGCCCACGCCGAGATACCCGTCGATGCCCTCGATCGGCGTCTTGAGGAAGCGCAGACCGTACTCGTCGCACATGATCCCCACGAACACGCCGGTGTTCGTACCGCGCACGTCGTCGACGACGATCCCGGCGTCCTCGAACGCCTCCCAGGTGGTTTCGAGGAGCAGCCGCTGCTGCGGGTCGATCGTCAGGGCCTCTCGGGGCGAGATCCCGAAGAACGCCGGGTCGAACTCGGACGCATCGTGCAGGAAGCCGCCGGCCCGGACGTAGGTCTTGCCGACGCGGGCCGGATCGGGGTCGTAGATGTTCTCCAGGTCCCAGCCCCGGTCGGTCGGGAAATCGGTGATGGCGTCCCGGCCCTCGTCGACCAGGTTCCACAGCTCGTCGGGCGTGCTCACACCGCCGGGTAAACGGCAGCTCATTCCCACGATCGCGAGGGGCTCGCGCGAGCGCTCCTCGACCTCGCGCAGGCGGGTCTCGGCCCGGTTCAGTTCGGTGGTGGTGCGTTTGAGGTACTGCAGGAGCTTTGCTTCGTCGGACATGCGCCTTGTCTCTCTGCTTCGCGTGGGGGCGGGCTGACTCGTCTGGCGGTGACGGGTCATCGGTCCTCGGCCGCGCCGAGCCTGCTGTCGAGGTAGGCGAACAATTCCGCGGCGGAGGCCTTCTCGATCTGCTCCCCGGCGGCGCCGGGGGCCGGGGCGAGGCGCTTGGCCAGGCCGACGAGGCGGTCGGCCATCTCGCTACGGAGCGCTTCCTGGCCGGTCTCGGCGAGAGCGGGCGCCAGTTCTTCCAGTCGGGCGAGCACGTCGAAGGGATCCGCAGGGTCGGCGGCGGCCGTCTGGGCGAGACGCGTCCAGAGATGGCCGGCCAGGGCTTGGGGGGTCGGGAAGTCGAAGGCCATCGTGGTGGGCAGCCGCAGGCCCGTTTCCTGTTGCAGGCGGTTGCGCAGCTCGACCGCGGTGAGGGAATCGAGTCCGAGGGAGAGGAAGGTCGCGGTGCCGGCGGCGGCACTCACCTTCTCGTCCTCCAGGAGTTCCGCCACCAGGTCCAGGGCCCGCTCCACCAGTACGGCGCGGCCGGCGTCAGGGCTGAGCCCGGCCAGGCGGGCGGGCAGGGCCGCCTGCTGCGAACCCCCGGACTCGGCGCCTGCCACCGCGCCGAGCCGGGCATAGAGGTCGAGCTGGTCGTCGCTGAGCCAGTACTCGGCGATCCGGCCGTCCTCGAAGCGGAGGATGTCCACTCCACGGAAGGTCACTTCGGTGCCCGGCGCAGCCGTGGCCGTCGCGGGCCGGTCGCCCGTCCAGGTGCCGCGGAAGACCCAGCGGCCGATGGCGTAGTCACCCACGAAGAAGGGGCCGAGCTCACCGGTGATGGCGGCGTCGTCGGCGTAGGAGGACCGGAAGGCCGCTATCCAGGCGGCGATCTGCGGGCCGTCGCTCAGCGTCGCGGGGTCGGGCATGCCGAACTCGGGGATGTTGACCCGCATGGTCCGGGAGACGTAGTCGTCGGCGATGGCGTAGTCGCCGTTCCAGAGCCGGTTCCACGCATCCCACAGTTCCTGGTGCGTGTGACCCGTGCTGCTGGTTCGGCTCGCACCCCCGTCCTCGTCCCCGCCGGCCGCGTCCTCCCCGGCCAACTGCCGGAGCACGGCCTCGGACAGGCCGTGTCCGTTGACCTTCTCCATACGCGCCACGATTTCGGGGGACAGGAACTCCTCCACCGTCATGAGACGGGAGCCGAAGGTGTGGAAGTGCGCGGCCATTTCGGGGTCGCGCGCGGCTGCCGAGAAGGAGAACTCCTCGATCTCGTTGAAGGGACGGGCCGTCGCGAAGTCGGCGATGAGGTGGTGGTGGGGCCCGGTCTCCGCGGCGTGGCGCGCGCTGTACTTCAGGAGCGCGGCGTCGAGGGCGGTGTCGGTTGTCGCGTCGCCCCCACCGGTGAGGGCGGGCGCGCTCTCCGATACCAGCCACTGGGCCGACTGCATGGCCCAGGCGCACCCCACGGCCGCCAGGGGATCGCTGGCCAGAGCCGCGTCGCCGATCAGCGCGTATCCCGAGCCGGCCGGCTCGCGGGAGATGAGCGGGTAGTTGACCGTTCCGATGATTTTGGAGATCCGTTCGGCACTGTCGATGTCCGGAGCCTCGGGCAGGGAGCGCACGAAGTTCATGTACGCGCCTTCCAGGTCGGCTTTGAACTCGCCCAGCCGCGGCTTCGACACGACGGCCGCGATGACGGTGACGTCGTCCTCCATCGGCATGACGTACGCGTTGTCGGGCTCGAGGTAGTAGACGCGTGCGGCGTCACCCGCCTGCCGGGCAAGGCCCTTGAAGTACGCGAAGTAGCTGAAGCGGCCGTTCTCCGTCGTCTCGGCACGGGCCCCCGCCAGTCGGGCCCCCGCCAGTCGGGCGACCGTAGACTCCTTGCCGTCCGCGCCGACGACGAGCCGGGCGCGCAGGGAGAAGGCCTCTTCGCCGGCGGTGCCGGCGACGCCCACGACGCGGCCGTCCTCGACGAGGAGCTCGTTCACCGTGTGGCCCGGCTTCAGGTCCACGCCCTCGGTGCCTGCGGCCAGGCGCCGTAGCAGCGGGTCGAGGGTTTCCCGGCGCACGCTGTAGCCGTGGGCGCCGGCCGCGTCGTGCGGCGGTGTGATCCAGCCCCAACGGGTCCAGTAGTGGGCGGTGTTCCGGATGGCCCCCGCCTGCTCCAGTGCCTTGTCCAGACCAGTCGCCACCATGACGGGGTACGCGGACGCCTGGATGTAATGGGTACACAGGACCTTGTGCGCGTCCATGTCGGAGCGGCGCTCCAACAGAGCCACCCGTGCCCCTTGCTGTGCGTAAAGAATGGCCGCGGTACATCCGCCGACGCTCGCGCCGTTGATGATCACGTCGTATGCGTTGCTCACTGCTTGGGTTTCCTTCCGCTCCGGCCTGGGACGCGAAGTCGCCTGCCGGGAAAGAGAAATGACTTGACGCCCGAGATGCTCCGGGCGGCGGCCTGGTCCCGTGGCTACAGGGCTTCCAGGACTGTGCACGACCAGGTGAAGCCGCCGCCGCCGCCGAGGACCACGGCGATGTCTCCGGACTTCAGTGCCCCGGACACCACGATGTGCTCGGCGTTGGCCAGCAGGTCGCCGGCTCCGAGGTGGCCGCTGGACTCGCGCACGGCAAAGACCTCCGCCTTCACAGCAGCGTCCAGCGCGGGGCGGTACATGAGGTCGAGAACGCTGTCGCCCAACCGGGGCAGGACCACGCACACGATGCGGGGGTCCTCCGTCTCCACCTCGGCATCGGCCAGGGCAAGCCGGAGCACTCGGTTCACGCACCGCAAGGCCGCGCCCCGGAATCCTTCGATGCCCCCGTGCATTTCGAGGTAGGCCTTCTTCGGGCGCTTGACGTCGACGCGGCCGCCGCCGTGCGCGAGAGGCGCGACGCTGAAGTGGTCGCGTCCCCGGTACATCTCCTCGAAGGAGGCGTCCGTGACGAAGGCCAAGGAGCGCAGACGCAGAGCCCCGGGACGCTCGTCCGGTCCCCGGCGTCGCAGTAGCGCGGCCGTACCGGCGTCGCCGTAGGCCACGCCGTAGTCCGACGCCCACCGGTCGAAGCCGGGCAGGGAGAACCTGTCCCCGGTAGTGACCAGGGCCGCCTCGGCCCGCGGATCGGCGACCAGCTTCTGCGCCGCGATCCCCAGAGCAGCCGCCCCGGAGTTGGACATCTGCTGCACGCCCAGTGGCAGAGCGGCGCCGGCGCCGATGTGATGGGCGATGTAATGGGCCGGCGACCAGAAGTCGTGCCCTTGGTAATAGGTCCACCCGTGGGCGACAAGGGCGATGCGGGCCGGGTCCCACGCGGCGTCGGCGAGTACACGGCGAGCGGCTCGAACAGCCATCTCGGGTGCCGCGAGATCTTCCGAGACCGGCACCTCTGTGAGTGCCAGGTCCTCGGCGTCACCGACGGTCAAGCGTCCGGCGGCGACCATCGCGCTCGCGCTTTCCCTGCCGTCGGGAATCCAGGTGGCCACATTTAATATTAATTCTTGCGCTAACTTCACCGAACCCTCTCCCCCGTTTCAACGATGTACAGATATGCAGGCCAGAGCCCAATCCGTGCACCGTTGATCTACGACCACAACCCTGGCAACCGCTCAGGCGATCTGTCAAGGCGATATGGGCTGACCCCACCTGTCCGGCGGTCAGTGGCTCAAGGGCGCCGCCGGCCCGGACTTGAAGTGGAGTTTCACCGTTTGCTGTTTGCCCGCAGCCAGGCCGCACGGGCCAAGCGCGCACGGGCGCAAGCGGAATGGATCTGCAGCCTTGATGGACGAAAACCGGCCATGTTTCCCCGTAGGTTGGCTTCAAGATCGATCCTCTGGAGCTGGAACCTTGACCGGCCGCCCGGCCGCATCCTTCGCTGGTGCAACCCATGCTGATCCCACCCACTGCAACCATGCAAGATTCAATAAACAGGGTGTGGGGTTCTGTTTTACGTGCCCACCCCGACAGAAACCGCGGAAATCAAATGAGGTATCTTGCGACACGGGAGGGAATTGTGACGGAGGCCGACCCCGGCGGGTTGCTCACAACAAGTGCCAGGCTTCTCGCGGTCAGCGACCTGCATGTCGCGTACGCCGAGAACCGTTCGGTATTGGAGCGTCTACGCCCGACATCGGAAGGCGATTGGCTCGTCGTCGCCGGCGACGTGGGCGAGCTCGTCTCCGATGTGGAACGAGCGCTGGGCATCCTGGCGCGGCGGTTCGAACGGGTCATCTGGGCCCCGGGAAACCACGAGCTGTGGACGCATCCGAAGGACCCCTGCCGACTGCGCGGCGAGAAACGCTACGCGCACCTCGTCGACCTGTGCCGCTCCATCGGTGTGCTGACCCCGGAGGACCCGTACGCGGTGTGGCAGGGCGACGGCGGGCCGACCGTCGTAGCGCCCCTGTTCGTCCTCTATGACTACAGCTTCCGCGCGCCCGGCACGCTCACCAAGGCGGAGTCCCTGGCGCGGGCGGTGGCGACCGGCGTGGTGTGCGCCGACGAGTTCCTGCTGCACCCCGACCCGCATCCGACGCGGGACGCGTGGTGCCGTGCACGTCTGGCGGAGACCGAACGACGGCTCGCCGAGATCGACTTCGCACTGCCGGTCGTACTCGTCAACCACTTCCCCCTGAAACGGGAGGAGACCGCTGTCCTGCGCCACCCCGAGTTCGCGCAGTGGTGCGGCAGCGAACAAACGGCCGACTGGCACACCCGGTACGGCGCGACCGCCGTCGTGTATGGGCACCTCCACATTCCGCGTACCACGTGGCACGACGGGGTCCGCTTCGAGGAGGTGTCCCTCGGCTACCCGCGGGAACGCCTGAATTACGCCTTCGACCGTCCTTGGCCGGTGCAGATCCTGCCGGCCCCCGGCGGTGCCGCGTGATCGCTGCCCTGCTGCCGCCGCACGTCGCAGCCGCCGAGGAGTTCGGGGACCCGCCGGGCGGGTTCCTCTTCACGGAGGAGGCTGATCTCGTGGCCGGTTCCGTACCGCTGCGACGCGCCGAGTTCACGACGGTACGGATGTGCGCGCGCCGGGCCATGGCGCGACTCGGCGTCGAACCTGTTCCCCTGCTCCCGGGCCTTCACGGCGCGCCGCGGTGGCCCTCCGAAGTGGTCGGGGGCATGACCCATTGCGCGGGATACCGGGCTGCGGCGGTGTCCCTGCGCCGGTACGTCACCGCCATCGGCATTGACGCGGAGCCCGATCGCCACCTGAAGCCCGGCGTGCTGCCCACCATCGCCGGGCCGGAGGAACAGGACCATGTCCGGCACCTGCGTCTCTTGCATCCCCGGACCGCGTGGGACCGGCTGCTGTTCAGCGCCAAGGAATCCGTCTACAAGGCATGCTTCCCCGCGATCGGCAACCGACTCGGCTTCTTCGACGCGGCCATCAGCTTCGACGCGTCCGCCGGGACCTTCCGGGCCCGTCTGCGGACGCCGGGCGTGGTCATCGCAGGCCGCCACCACCACATGCTCGACGGCACATGGCACGCGGGCGGCGGATTGCTGCTCACCTCAGTCGTGATCGCCGTCTATGAGCGGATGGGGCTTGATCCGCTTTGACGGACGTTCGAGATCAGGGGTTCGTCCCCGGGAGGTGTCCGTCATGGAGAGCATGGGGAAGAAGAAGCCTCGCCCTCGCCGTTCGTTCACGTCGGAGTTCAAGGCTGAGATCGTCGAGCTGTGCCGGCGCGATTTCAGGCGGCCGGCCTGTCGACCCTGCCCCCGGTCACCGGTCAGGACGCCGAACTCGCCGGCGTGCAGCGGATCGTGGCGGGCGAGCAGTTCATGACCGTCTACAAGCCGTACGCCCCCGAGGCGGAGGCAGCGGCGGCGATGGCCGTCGCGCTGGCCAAGGGCGAGAAGATCGACGAGATCATCAACCAGGTGGTCGACAGCCCGACCACCAAGCGGGTGCCGGCGGTGCTCGTGCCGAGCATCTCCCTCACCAAGGACAACGTGAAGGCGACCGTGATCAAGGACGACGTCTACACGGTGGCCGAGATCTGCACCGACAAGTTCAAGGCCGCCTGCGATGCGATCGGCCTCAACTAGGCTCTCCCTTCCGGGACTTGCCCGACCCGCGCCGCCCGGTGGCGTGGCAGGCTCAGGGGCGTGGTGCGATCTTTTCGAGGTCGTCGACGGTGCCCGACATGATGGTCCGGACGTGTTCGGTGATGTGCGCCGCGGGCCAGTCCCACCAGGCGAGTGCGAGCAGGCGGGCGATGTCGTGGTCGTCGTAGCGGGTGCGGATGAGCCCGGCCGGGTTGCCGCCGACGATCGCGTAGTCGGGGACGTCGTCCGTCACCACGGCGCCGGAGGCGATGATCGCGCCGTGGCCGATGCGCACCCCGGGCATGACCCGTGTGTCGTACCCGAACCAGACGTCGTTGCCCACGACGGTGTCGCCCCTGCCCGGCAGGCCGGTGAGCAGGTCGAAGTGTTCGGCCCAGGAGCCGCCCATGATGGGGAAGGGGAACGTGGAGGGGCCGTCCATACGGTGGTTCGCGCCGTTCATGATGAACCGCACCCCGGTGCCCAGCGCGCAGAACTTCCCGATGACCAGTTTCTCCGGCCCGTAGTGGTAGAGCACGTTCCGGGTCTCGAACAGGGTCGGATCGTCCGGGTCGTCGTAGTAGGAGTACTCCCCGACCTCGATCAGCGGTGAGGTCACCAGCGGCTTCAGCAACACCACGCGCGGCTGGTCGGGGAACGGGTGAAGCACCGTCGGATCCGCGGGAAGTTGATTCACGGCAGTCGCTCCCTGTTCGGCGATGGGTGGCCGGCCCCTCCATTCTGCCCGTGCCGCGCGGCTGTTTCGGCGGTGAGCCGGCGCCAGCCGGCAGCCGGTAAAGATCAGTTAGGCTGGCGTTCGCGCGGGGGGCGTCCGGGCGGGCCGCCCGGTTCGGGAACCTCACGCCCGGCATGACGGTCATACTCAGCAACCACACCCACTGGCCTGCCCTCCTGCCGTCTCCAGGCACGGGGCCGGGGAGGAACCACCGTGTCACGTCAGGTACTCACCGTCGGCCCGGGTCGGCCCGATGCCTTCCCCACCATCGGTGAAGCCCTGCAAAGAGCCCGCCCCGGCGCCGTTCTGCGCATCCTGCCCGGCACGTACGAGGAACGGCTCACCATCACCAGCTCGGTGACCCTCGTCGCCAACGACGGCCCCGCCACAGTGGAGATCGCCCCCCGGCACGGCACCGCGCTCACCCTGCTCACCGACGCCGTCCAGCTCAGCGACCTCACACTGCGCGGCTACGACGCCGAACTCCCCGTCGCCGACGCCCCCCGCGGCCAGATCGCCATGGACGGCTGCGACATAACCGGCGCCGCCTGGACCGCCCTGCTCGGCCGCGGCACCGGCTCACTGGTCCTGCGCGACTGCCGGATCTCCAACGCGGTCGGCGCCGCCGTGGTGACCACCTCGGCCGAGGAGAGCGTCCTGGAATCCTGCGTCATGGAGAACCTCGGCACCTCCGCCGTCGTGATCGCCGAGAGCGGCCGCGCCACCGTCCGCCGCTGCGTCGTGCGCGACGCCCGCGGCAACGGGATCCTCGCCAACGGCCATGCGCAGGGCGTCATCGAGGACTGCCGGATATCGGGTACGGAGAAGCCCGCGATCGCCCTCGAAGGCGAGAGCGCCCTGCGGGTCGCCCGTACCGAGGTGCACGACGCGGTCGTCGGCGTGTACGTCACCTCCACCGGGCGCAGCCGGCTCGAGGACATCACGGTGACCGGTACCACCGGCCACGGCTTCGTACTGTCCTCCGGCGCCGCCCCGCGGCTGACCCGCTGCCGCAGCGAACGCACCCGGGGCCACGGGCTGCTGGTCGTCGACCGGGCGCGGGGCACCATCGAGGACAGCTCCTTCCACACCGCGGAGAGCGCCGCGATCCGCGTCGCGGGTCCCTCCGCGCCCACCCTCACCCAGGTACGGGTCCACCACAGCACGGGCGTCGGCGTCCTGCTGGAAGAGGAGTCCACCGCCGAGTTCGACGGCCTGGAGGTGGAGGAGGCCGGCGGCGCCGCCGTGTCCATCAGGTCCGGCGCCGCCCCCCTGCTGCGCCGCACCCTGACCACCGGCGGCGCCGGGCCCGCCGTCGAGGTCGTGGCCGGCGGCCGCGGCCGACTGGAGGACAGCCGTATCGACCGGCCCGGCGGGGCGGCGCTGCGGGTGGCCGACCAGGGCACCCTGTCGGTGGCGGGCACCGTCCTGCGCGAGCCCGGCGGCCGCGGCATATCCGTCGGCCCGGCCGGCACCGCGACCCTGCGCGACTGCACCGTGGAGAACGCGGCCGAGGGCGGCATCGAGGTGGAGGACGGCGGCGAACTCACCGCGCTGCGCACCCGGGTGGAGAAGTCCGGCGCGCACGGCATCCGCGTGGCCGCCGGCGGCCGCGCCGCGCTCACCGCCTGCGAGGCGTCGGCGAACGAGGGCGACGGCATCCGCGTCGAAGGCTCCGGCCCGGTGGCGCTGAGCGGCTGCATCGTACGGGACAACAAGGACAGCGGACTGCGGCAGACCACGGCCGGCGAACGCGTGAGCGTGGAAGACCTCGACAGCACCGGCAACGCCGTCCCCGACATCTGGGGCACCCCCGAGGAGGCCCGCGGTCTGGAAGGGCGGCTGCCCGCCGGGGCGATCCCCGCCCCCGTACCGGGCCGCGCGTCGGAGGGCCCCATCGGCGAACTCGAGGCGCTGGTCGGCCTCGCGGGCGTCAAACAGCAGGTCCTGACCCTCATCAACCTCAACCGCCTCGCCCAGCGCCGCGCGAGCTTGGGGCTGCCGCTGCCGCCGATGAGCCGGCACCTGGTCTTCGCCGGTCCGCCCGGCACCGGCAAGACCACCGTCGCCCGGCTCTACGGCAGCATCCTCGCCCAGCTCGGCGTCCTGCGCTCCGGACACCTGGTGGAGGTCTCCCGGGCCGACCTGGTCGCGCAGGTCATCGGCGGTACCGCGATCAAGACCACGGAGGCGTTCACCCGGGCCCTGGGCGGCGTCCTGTTCATCGACGAGGCGTACACCCTGCTGTCCGACGGCAAGGGATCGGGCGCCGACTTCGGGCAGGAGGCCATCGACACCCTGGTGAAGCTGATGGAGGACCACCGGGAGGACGTGGTCGTCGTGGCGGCGGGCTACGCGCCGGACATGGAGTCCTTCCTCGCCTCCAACCCCGGCCTGGCCTCCCGGTTCACCCGCAGCATCGAGTTCACCGACTACACCACCGACGAGCTCGTCACCATCGTCGACGCCATGTGCACCGCCCACAGCTACGAACTCGCCCCGTCCGCCCGCGAGGCACTCGTGGTCTGCTTCGACCGCATACCGCGCGACGCCGTGTTCGGCAACGGCCGTACCGCGCGTAAGGTGTTCGAGGAGATGGTCGACCGGCAGGCCTTCCGGCTCGCGGAGCTCCACGACGCCGACGAGCACGCGCTGACCCAACTGCTCGCCGAGGACGTCGGCGTGGACCTCACCGAGGACGCCGAAGAGGACGCCGACAGCGAGTCGGGGCCGCTCGCGAGGCTCCGGGCGATGGTCGGTCTGGCGGCCGTCAAACGCGAAGTCACCGACCTGGTCAACCTGTTGTCCACCGCCAAGCGCCGCAGCGAGGCGGGACTGCCCGTCTCCAGGATCAGCAACCACCTGGTCTTCGCCGGCCCGCCCGGCACCGGAAAGACCACCACCGCCCGGCTGTACGGCGAACTCCTGGCCTCCCTGGGCGTCCTGCCGCGCGGCCAGCTCATCGAGGTCTCGCGCGCCGACCTGGTCGGCCGCTACATCGGCCACACCGCGCAGATGACCCGGGACGCCTTCGACCGCGCCCGCGGCGGTGTGCTGTTCATCGACGAGGCGTACGCCCTCACCCCCGACTCGGCGGGCGGCGCGGACTTCGGCAAGGAGGCGGTGGAGACCCTGCTGAAGCTGATGGAGGACCACCGCGACGAGGTGGTGGTGATCGCGGCCGGCTACACCGAGGAGATGGACCGCTTCCTGGCCTCCAACCCGGGACTGGCCTCGAGGTTCACCCGCCACGTGGAGTTCGAGGACTACAGCTCGCAGGAACTGGTCACCATCGTCCGCGACCACGCGCTGGCCCAGGGCTACGAATGCGGACCGGGAACCGAAGCGGCCCTGCTCGAGCTGTTCGACGCGGTTCCCCGGGGCCGGTCGTTCGGCAACGCCCGCCTGGCGCGACAGACCGTGGAGGCGATGATGACCCGCCAGGCCGGCCGCGTCGCCGCCCTGGCCGCGCCCGACGTCGACGACCTGCGCATGCTCCTGGTCCAGGACATCCCGCCCTCCGGCTCCCGGCGCTGATCCGGGCCCGACCCCACCCGCAGATACGTCGCGACAGTGAGGAAGCCCTCATGACAGCCCGTCCGCCCCGCCAGCCCCACCCGTCCCGACGCCGCCAGGCCGTGGGCGCGGCCCTCGCAGCGCTGGTGCTGACCGGCGCCGCGGCGCCGCACGCGACGGCGGCGGAAGGGGTGGACCTGCCGCCCATCGCGACGGCGGTCGCCCCGGACAAGCCGTGCACCGCCGAGTCCGCCACCGTCGTCAAGGCGGTGCCCTGGGCGCAGCAGGCGCTCAACCTGGCCCATGTCTGGCAGCTGGGCCAGGGCGCCGGGGTGACCGTGGCCGTGGTGGGCACCGGCGTGTCCACTTCCGCGCCCGCGCTGGCCGGCCGTGTCACCGCGCTGGGAGACGCCGGCAGCGACTGCGCCGGCCACGGCACCTTCCTGGCCGGCCTGGTCGCAGCCCGGCCCGCCATCGGCCAGGGCCTCTCCGGGATCGCTCCGCAGGCCCGGATCCTGGCCGTACGCGGTACGGGTGTGCGCGGCGAGCCCGACGCGGGGCGGCTGGCCGCCGCGGTCACCGAGGCCGCCGACGCGGGAGCCAAGGTCATCGTGGTCGGCACCTTCGTGGCCGCTGACACCCCCGCACTGCGCGCCGCGGTGGCCCACGCGCTGGAGAAGGACGCCGTGGTGGTGGCCACGGCCGCGCCGGAGCACCAGGCGGGTGCCTCGGGCGACGCGCCGGTACGGGTCTACCCGGCGGCCCTGCCCGGTGTGATCTCGGTGGTCGACTCGGCCCCCGGCGGCGAGCGCCCGCAGAACGCGCCGGTCGCCGAGCACGCCGACCTGTCGGCCCCCGGCGACGGCATGGTCGGCATCGGCCCGAAGGGCGACGGGCACTGGACGGCCTCGGGCAGCGCGGAGGCGGCCGCCGTGGTGGCCGGCGGCGCCGCCGTGGTGCGGGCGTACCACCCGGAGCTGACCGGTCCGCAGGTCCGGGCCAGGCTCCTGGCCACCGCCTACCCGGGCGCCCAGCCCGCGCTGGACCTCTACGCCGCGGTCTCGGCGACCGAGCCGCCCGGCGCCGGCACGGGCACCGCCGCGCCGGCCGGGACGCTGCGGGTGCCCGCCGCCACCGTCGACACCGGCGCGGGGCGCACCGCCCTGCTGGTTGCGGGCGGGGCGGGCGCCGTACTCCTGACGGCACTGCTTCTGATGGCCGTGGTCCCGCGCGGCCGCGCCCGCCGCTGGCGGCCGGGCGGCAGCGGCGGGCAGTAGGCGGTCCGGGCGCACGGCCCGGCGGCGCCCCGCGTCAGGAGGCGGGGTCCTCGGGCAGCGCGAGCTGGACCAGGCTGGTCTTGCGGCGGGCGACGCGGATGGCCCGCCCCGGCGGCAGCGTACGGGGCTTGACGTTGCCGAAGAGATAGCCCTCGGAGGCCGGGCAGGACAGCAGCAGCGCCGGGGTGTTGACCTCCTGCATACGGCGCAGCAGGGCGTCGTTGAGGCCGCGGCCCGCGCCCGCCGCCGAGCGAGCGACGACCATGTGCAGGCCGACCTCGAAGCCCAGCGGCAGGTGGTCGAGGACCGGGTCGAAGGGGTTGCGCATGGCAGTGGTGCTGATCATGTCGTAGTCGTCGACCAGCACGAAGATGCGCGGCCCCGTCCACCAGTCGCGCAGCCGCATCCGCGCGGGGGTGATGTCCTCGCCGGGAAGGCGCGTCGTCATCGCCCGCCCGGTCCCGTCGAGCAGGTCGCGCAGCGGCTCGGCGGAGACCGCGTGCCCGAGCCGGTACTCCTCGGGCACGGCCTCGATCAGGCCGCGCCGGTAGTCCACGACCAGCACCTTGGCCTCGGCGGGGGTGTAGCGCTCGGTGATGGCCTTGGCCACCAGGCGGAGCATCGCCGTCTTGCCGCTCTCGTTGTCGCCGACGACGATCAGGTGCGGGCTCTCGGCGAAGTCGTGCCACACCGGGGCGAGCCGTTCCTCGTCCAGGCCGATCGCCAGGCGCAGATCGCCCTCGGGGGCGGGGAGTTCGGCGGCGTGCAGGGTCGTCGGGAGCATCCGTACCCGCGGCGCGGGCGGTGCATCCCAGCTCTCGGCGACGGCCTCGACGAAGGCGGCGACGCCCTCGGAGAGGTCCTCGGGGTCCTCCACCCCGTCGATGCGCGGCAGTGCGCCGAGGAAGTGCATCTTCTCGGGGGTCAGGCCGCGGCCGGGCACGCGCGGCACGGTGGCGGCCTTGCGGACGTCGATGCCGGACTCCATGGCATCGCCCATCCGCAGCTCCAGGCGGGTGCCGGTCTGGTCGCGGACGGCGGGGGACAGCTCGGCCCAGCGGGCGGTGGTGATGACCACGTGCACCCCGTAGTTGAGGCCGCGGCCGATGACTCCGTTGACCACGCTGACCAGGTCCATGAAGTCGTTGCGCAGGGTGGACCAGCCGTCGATGACCAGGAAGACGTCGCCGAAGGGCTCCTCGGGGAACTCGCCGGCCGCGCGCCTGCGCCGGTAGGTGGCCATGGAGTCGATGCCGTGCTCGGCGAAGAACAGCTCGCGCTGGTTGAGTAGGGAGGTGACCTCGGAGACGGTGCGGCCGATGCGCTCGGTGTCCATCCGGCCGGCGACCCCGCCGACGTGTGGCAGGCCGGTGAGCCCGGACAGGGTGCCGCCGCCGAAGTCCAGGCAGTAGAACTGCACTTCGCGGGGGCTGTGGGTGAGGGCCAAGGCCGCGATGAGCGTACGCAGCAGGGTGCTCTTGCCGCTCTGCGGTCCGCCCGCGATGCCGACGTGGCCGCCGGCGCCGGACAGGTCGACGGTGAGCAGCTCGCGCTGCTGCTCGAAGGGCTTGTCGACGATGCCGACGGGGACCACCAGCCGGGCCCGCGCCTGCGGGTCGGCGACGGTCAGGCCGTGGTCGGCGTCGGGTTCCAGCGGCGGCAGGATCTGGTCGAGGGTGGGCGGCAGGTCCAGCGGCGGGAGCCACACCTGGTGCGCGGGCGGGCCGGCGTCGGCGAGCCGTTCCAGGGCCACGGAGAGCAGCGTCTCGCCGGTGTCGTGCTCGGACCCGGCGGGATCCGGCTCGGGTTCGGGAGCGGCGGGGAGGTCCCTGGGTACGGTCCAGTCGGTCGTCCAGGGCACGATCTGCCCCGCGATCCGGGCCTGCGGGATGTTGCCGAGGCGGCTGCCCCGGTGCGGTCCCGAGACGTACGCGGCACGGAAGCGGGTCAGCGCCTCCACCCCGCTCTTGAGGTAGCCGCTGCCGGGCTGCGGCGGCAGGTGGTAGGCGTCGGGGACGCCCAGCACGCCGCGGCTCTCCATCGCGGAGAAGGTCCGCAGGCCGATGCGGTAGGACAGGTGGCTCTCCAGCTGGTGCATCCGGCCCTCGTCCAGGCGCTGCGAGGCGAGCAGCAGGTGCACGCCGAGGCTGCGGCCGAGCCTGCCGATCATCACGAAGAGCTCGATGAACTCACGGTGTGCGGCGAGCAGTTCGCTGAACTCGTCGACGACGACGAACAGCGAGGGCAGCGGCGCGAGCGGAGTCCCGGCCGCGCGGGCCTTCTCGTACTCCAGGACGGAGGTGTAGTTCCCCGCCTTGCGCAGCAGTTCCTGGCGGCGCATCAGCTCGCCGTGCAGGGCGTCCTGCATGCGCCCGACCAGTGCGGACTCGTCGGCCAGGTTCGTGATCACCGCGGAGGTGTGCGGCAAGCCGTCGAGGCCCAGGAAGGTGGCCCCGCCCTTGAAGTCCACGAGGACGAAGTTGAGGGTTTCGGAGGAATGGGTGAGGGCCAAGCCCAGTACGAGGGTGCGCAGCAGCTCGCTCTTGCCGGAGCCGGTGGCGCCGATCAGCATGCCGTGCGGGCCCATGCCGCCGAGCGCCGACTCCTTGATGTCCAGTTCGACGGGCTTGCCGTCCTCGCCGATCGCGATCGGCACCTTGAGCCGGTCGGCGCCGTCGACGCGCCGCTGCCACAGGGTGGCGGGCTCGTGGCGGCGCAGGTCCGGGATGCCGAGCAGGGCGGTGAGTTCGGTGTCGGCGGCCATGGGTTCACCGGTGTCGACGGCGAGGCCCATCCGGTAGGGGGCGATGAGCGTGGCGAGGGTGCGGGCGGCGACCGGGCCGAGGGCGTCGGGGTGGCCCAGGGCGGTGGTCTGCTCCTTGCGCTCGCGGTCGGTGCGGACCAGGCCCACCGTGTCCTCGTCCACCTGGAGGCGCAGGGTGGTGCGGCCGGGCTTCCACGACAGCGCGCCGGACAGGTCGATGACCACGGTGTTGCGGTAGCCCGGTCCGTCCGCGCGGTGGCCGGCGGGCACGGCGCCGCCGTCGATCACCAGGACGGTGTACGGCTCCTCGCGGGCCGGGAGCGCCTCCGGGTCGAAGGGGGAGCGGGCGGTGAACTCGGGTCCGAGCCGGTCTTCCAGCTCCCCGAGGGTGGCGCCGACCAGCCGGGCGGGGCCCGCGCCGTCGTGCTCCTCGGGGTGCTGGGCGTGCGGCAGCCACTTCACCCAGTCCCAGGCGGCGCGCCGCTCGTCGCTGACGCACAGCGCGATCCACAGGTCCTCGGGGGAGTGGAAGAGGGCCAGTTGGGCGAGCACGGCCCGCACCAGCGACCGGTTCCGCTCCTCGTCCTCGCCGCGCAGCAGCACGCGCGACCAGGCCCGCAGGTACAGGGCGATCGGCTGCTCGGGCACGGTGCCGTAGGCGCGGATGAAACTGCGCAGCGCGTGCGCGGACAGCGGTTCCAGGTCCTCGACGGGCTTGGTGGACATCGGGGCGAGCCGTACGGAGAGCCGCTGGTCGCCGACGGCGACGCGGATCTCGGCGAAGTCGTCGTCGGTGGGGCGGCGTTCCCACAGTCGCGAGGTGCGGGCCAGCGCCCACAGCCCGGCCGGTTCCGGGTGGCGCCAGGCCAGCGCGAGCTGCTGGTCGCTGATGGTGCGCCGGATGCGGCGGCGGCTTTGGGCGAGGTAGCGCAGATAGTCGCGGCGCTCGCCGCGCAGCCTGCGCTTGCGGTCACCGGAGGTGCGCACCAACTGCCCCACGACCATGGCGACGGAGGAGAGCAGCATCAGGCCGATGGCCATGTAGCTCATGACGGTCGCCTCGCCGGGACGGACGAACATCAGCAGCATCGCGACCGAGGTCAGGCCCATCGGCAGGTACATCCACATGGCAGAGGAGTTGGGCTGCGCCTCGGGGAGCGTGGGCGGCTCCTGCAGGCTCATCTCGCCCTGGGGCATGTCGGGGCCCCGGCGGCGGGCCGGACGCCGGAAAAGGACCGTGCTCAACGAGGGACTCCTCGGTCTGGGGGTGCGGTGTGCCGGCGCGGGGCGCCGAGGCCTCCCGGCTGCAACGGGATTAGACCGTACGTCAGATGATCAGGAGTATGCGAGCTGGTGTACCAAATCGCCGGTCTGTAATGATGTCGTCGGATGATCATTGGATTGCCAGGCAACCCGATCGTCGCCATCTCCCTCTTGCTGCGCGAGAACCCCCTCACCGAAGTGTGGCGTGCCCATGACTGATTCCTCGGCGGCCGGCCTGTGCCGGCTCACGGTCCGAACTCCCGAAAGGGTCGTCGACCTCGCCGTACCCGCATCGGTGCCGATCGCCGACCTGCTGCCCACCCTGGTGACGTACGGCGGCGAGGGCCTGGAGGAGAGCGGGCTCGACCACGGCGGCTGGGTGCTCCAGAAGCTGGGCGGCGCGCCGCTCGACGAGGAGGGCACCGCCCAGTCGCTCGAACTGCGCGACGGGGAAGTGCTGTACCTGCGACCGCGCGCCGACCGGTTGCCCGAGGTGCACTTCGACGACCTGGTCGACGGCATCGCCACCACCCTGCGGGCCACCGGGCAAGCCTGGAACGAGCGCT
This sequence comes from Streptomyces sp. NPDC060031, assembly GCF_042736805.1. Taxonomy (NCBI): domain Bacteria; kingdom Bacillati; phylum Actinomycetota; class Actinomycetes; order Kitasatosporales; family Streptomycetaceae; genus Streptomyces; species Streptomyces sp. NPDC060031. The sequence continues at coordinate 3,487 of NZ_JBHWVM010000068.1, read as the reverse complement.
ACACCCGGATCACGCTCCGGGCCGTCATGGTGGCGGTGCTGGCCGCCGGGCTGCTGGCCCTGGCCCTGCCCGGCGGTGACCGCCAGCTGCGGGCCGGGCTGGCGGCCGCCGCCGGGGTCCTGGTCCTGGCGGGCGCCGCTTCCGCGAGCCGCGCGGTGGGCGACGCCGCCGCGGGCGCCGCGCTCGGCGTCATGGCGGCCCCGTACCTGGCCCTGGCGGGCGCGCTGCTGCCGACCGCCGCGAGCGGGTCCGGCGCCGCCGCCCCGGGGGAGCTGCTGGGCGCCCAACTGCTCGCCGGATCCGCGGCGGGCGCGGGCGGCGCCGTACTGGCGGTGGCCGCGGTGGCCGCGTACGTACCGCTGCTGACCTCCTCCGCCGTGGTGGCTCTGGCCGGAGTGGCGTGGGGCTCGCTGATGCTGCTGATGGACATCCCCGCCTCCCACGCCGCGAGCCTGACGGCGGTACTGGCCGTGGTGTTCGGGGCCATGGTCCCCGCGCTGTCGGCCCGCCTCGCGGGCCTGCGGCTGCCCGCCCTGCCGACCAACGCCGACGAGCTCCAAGAGGGCATCGACCCGCACGACAACGAACTGGTCGTGACCCGCTCCGCCTTGGCCGAGGAGTGGATGACCGCTCTGTTCGGGGCCGCCGGGCTCGTCTGCGGCGGCTGCCTCGCGGGCCTGCTGCTGGACCGCCCGGGCCTGCCGGCCCTGATCACCGCCGGCGTGCTGGCCCTGGTCCTGCTCCTGCACGCCCGCGGAATCGGCGCCGCCCCGTCCCGGATCGCCGTACTGCTGCCCGGTGTCGGAGGCCTGCTGTTCCTGGCCTTCGCCACCTCGGCCCGGATCTCCCCGGGGCTGCGGCCCGCGCTCGTCGCCGTCCTGCTGGCGGTGGCCGCGATGGCCGCCATCGCCTCCTGGACGGTGCCCGGCCGCCGGATGGTCCCGTACTGGGGCCGCGCGGCCGACCTGCTGCATTCGATCGCGGCGGTGGCCCTGCTGCCGCTGGCCCTGTGGGTGCTGGGTGCGTTCGGCGCACTGCGCGCCATCGGGAGCTGACCGAATGACGGCCGAGAGGAGGCGCCGTGCAGTCCAGGCGTGACCAGGTACAAGCGCACATGTTCGTCGTCGGAAGGCTCACCTCGGGCATGCTCCGGGCCGATCCGGACGCCCCGGACAGCACGGTCGGCCGGACCACGCGCGGGCTGGGCGTCGGCATCGCCGTATCGCTGCTGCTGGCCGTGGCCTTCCTGCTGTACGGGCTGATCTCGCCCGGCGGCGGGCAGACCTGGCGCGACGACCGGGCCCTGCTCGTCGAGAAGGAGACCGGCAACCGCTACCTGCTGCTGGAAGGGGCGCTGCGACCGGTCGGGGACTACGCCTCGATCCGGCTGATCCTCGGTGAACAGCCCAAGGTGAAGACGGTCACGGCCCGTTCGCTGCGCGGGGTCCCGCACGGTCTGCCGGTGGGCATCGCCGGCGGACCGGGCACCCTGCCCGGCCCCGGCGACGTCAACAAGGGGCTCTGGCTGGTCTGCGCGACGACCGCCACCGACCCCTCGGGTGCGACGCTGGCGCGCACCTCCCTGCGGGTGGGGCAGCCCGCCTCCGGCCCCGATCCGCTGGCGGGCGGGCACGACCCCGCCGACCAGGGCGTACTGGTGTCCGGCCCGGACGGCGTCCGGTACGTGCTGTGGCACGACCGGCGGCTGCGGCTGGACGCCGAGCACGGCGCGCCCCAGGCGCTCGGCTACTCGGCGGCGACCGCCCTCCCGGTGAGCGCCGCCTTCCTCGACAGCGTGCCCGCGGGCCCCGACCTGACGGCCCCGGAGGTGCCGGGCCGGGGAACGGCAGGCCGTGCGCTGGGCGGCAGCGCCACCAAGGTCGGACAGGTCTTCCTGGTACGGCCGCCCGGCGGGCAGGAGCAGTACCACCTGATGACCGGCGAGGGACTGCGGCCGGTCTCGGCGACCGCGGCGGCCCTGCTGCTGGGCGACCCGCGCACCGTGCAGCAGGCCTACGCGGGACAGGCCGCCAGCGCGCTCCCGCTGGGCGCGGACCAGTTGGCGGCAGGCACGGCCACCGGTGCGCCGGCGGGAGCGCCCGCCGCGGACGGACTGCCCGCCGCGCCGCCGCGGCTGCTGGCGCCGGACGCCGGTGAGGGGCTGTGCGTGAGCGTGCGGCCGGACGGGGTCAACCCCCGGGTGGGGCTGACGGTCGTACAGTTCGGCAAGGCGGCCGCTGCCGCCGGCCCGGTCGCGGCGGGCCTGGGCACCACCCCGGCCTGCCTGCCGGTCGACCAGGTGTCGGTGCCCGCGGGCGGCGGAGCCCTGGTGCAGGCACTGGGCGCCGGCGGCGGCAGCATCGGCAGCACCCTGTACCTCGTCACGGACACGGGGGTGAAGTACCGGCTGGCGTCGAAGGCCACGGCCAAGGCGCTGGGCTACGAGGGGACACCGCCCCAGGGCGTGCCCTCCCGGCTGCTGTCGATGCTGCCCACGGGCCCCGTGCTCGACCCGGCGGTCGCCGCCCGTACGGTGACCGCTCCGGCGGCCGCGGACACGTGTGGTGGCTGACCCGCTCCGGAGCACCGCGAGCCGGCGCACGCGGGCCGGTGATCGGTGTCCGGAAACTTGGCCTGAAAACACCTGCGCCACAAGGGAACCCATCCGCCTCATCGGCGATCTCCCAGACCAGCAGGTGACCAAATCGAACAGAGAAGGACATCTCCATGGCGGAACCGGACATCATCAACGGACAGCAGTCGTCCGTCGCTTCCACCCGCAGCGGCATCATGGCCCTGGAGCAGGCGTTCACCGGCATCATGCGGATCCGGACGGACGTCAACTCCACGCAGCACACCCTCGGTTCCGGCTACCAGGGCTCCGACGGCGGGGGCTTCCAGAAGCTGCTGACCGCGTGGGACCAGCAGGTCGACGTGATCCTGCGCAACCTCGACGGCATGGTCGACACCCTCAACCAGACGCTCGCCAAGCACAACGAGCAGCAGGGATCGACCAATACGGACATCGACTCGGCGTTCAGCCGGTCCGAGGCGGCCTTCAAGGCCATCACCGGCTGACCCTGCCGCCACCGCTGAATCGATTCCCCACCACTTTACGGAGACCCGCATGGCCGGAAACACCAGCGACGGCTACATCCACGTCGACTACAGCTCCATGACCAACTCCGCCGACGACATGGTCCAGCAGACCAAGGCCATCGCGGCGACGATCGCCAGCCTCGACCAGGAGCTCAACACACTGAAGACGACCTGGTCCGGTGCCGACGCGGCGGCCTACGTCGGCAAGCAGCAGACCTGGGACGCCGCGGTGAAGGCGCTGGAGGAGATGCTCACCTCGCACGCCGGCCTGCTGGGCCAGATCTCGGACAGCTACAAGTACACCGAGAACAGCCTGCAGCAGATGTGGAGTTCCGTGAAGATCGGCTGACGCCGGTCACCGATGCTGCGGCGCCGGCTGCCGCGCACC